>NZ_RCVK01000377.1:0-24136 GCF_003667485.1 Micromonospora sp. BL1 | reverse complement strand
ATGTGGTTGACCTTCACGGTTGGGGTGGGGCCTACTGCCTCGGGGAGCTGGACCGTGGGGTCGGGCTCGGCGGTGGCGGGAGTGGGCGTGAGCGGGATCGATGGGCTGGTCTGGCGGGAGTTCGGCGAGGACGACCTGCCCGCGTTGACCGGGCTGGCGCAGGCGTGCCTCGCCACTGACGGCGGGTTGCCGCTGTTCGGGCGTACCCCGTTGGCGCGGGCGCGGCTGCTGCAGACGCGTACCCACGGTGCCTGGTCGGGCGGCGACCTGGTCGCGGCCGTCGGGGTCGGCACGGCGCGGACGCCGGCCACCGCCACCGGCCTGGTGCACCCGGCGTGGCGCGGGCGCGGGCTCGGCGGCGCGCTGCTGGACCGGGCGGAGGGGCAGGCGGGCGACGCGGGCCTGCTGGTCACCACGGAGACGTGGAACGCCGCCGCGGAGGAGTTGTTCGCGGCGCGCGGCTACACGCGGACGTTCCTGGAATGGGTGCTGCGGCACGACCTCGACGCGCTGCCCGAGGTCACGGCGCCGGACGGCGTGACTGTGGAGCAGGCCACGCTGGGGCCGGAGCTGTTCGCCACCTACCGCGCGTCGTTCGCCGACCGGCCCGGATTCGTCGAGCCCGAAGCCGGCGAGTGGCTGGGCGACCTGCGTGACGACGAGGACTTCCGCCCGGAGCTGACGCTGCTCGCGCGCGGCCCGGACGGTGAGGCGGCCGGCTTCGTCACAGTGCTCGACGACTGGATCGACCAGGTCGGCGTGGTGCCCGGGTGGCGCGGGCGGCGGGTCGGGGCGTACCTGGTGGCGCGCGTGCTGCGCGGCCTCGCCGACGCGGGCGCGGAGGCCGCGTGGCTCTGCGTCAACGACGACAATCCGGCGGCCGGCCTGTACCGGCGGCTCGGCTTCCGCGACTTCGGCCGTCGCGCCCGCTACCTCCATGCCTGACGCGACCCGTGCGGCGATCGTGCGGGCCCTCGGCGACCTGTGGGCGAACGGCTGCCCGGTGCCCGCGCCCGAGCACCAGGAACGGCTCGCCGACGTGGGCGTGCGCCGCTGGCGCAGCGTCGCGCGCCGGCACCGGGGGCGGCGGCTCAGCATGGACCAGCGCATCCAGGATCTGGTACGCGGACTGGTCGCCGCGTTCGAGCCGGACCGTGCGCTGGTCGGTCCGCTGGTACGCGACTACGAATGCGTGGCGCGCGTCATCGCCGGCGTCATGACGTCGACGGATCCGCCGGGGACTGTTGCGGACGGCCGTTGACGTGGTCTTATGGCGGGACGACGACGTCATCGATCCGCAGCTTTGACAACCCCGCGTCGGTACTCCTTTCATGCCTCTCGAAAGGTGCAACGATGCACAGGAAACCGACGATCCACCTGGCAGTGCTCGTCGCTGCCGCCGCCACCTTCCTGACCGCCGGCGGAGCCCCCGTCGCGGCCACGGCCGCACCCGTGACCGCCTCGCCCGCCGCTGAGTGCGAGCCCGGCGCCGACCACCACAGTGCCGCCCGGGTACGCGAGGGCGCCACCACCAAGGAGCCCGCGCTCTACTCGACGAACGAGGCCAAGGCGTACGGCGTCATCAAGGACTCGCCGCGCCTCGCAAACGGCAGCGTCACCGTGCCGACGATCTTCCACATGATCTCGGACCACGAGCTGAGCGCCGCCGAGAAGGCCCGCTGGAACACGCTCATCTCGGCGCAGATGACGGTGCTCAACGACTCGTTCGCGGGTCGTACCGCGGCCGACGCGTCGGACACGCCGTTCCGCTTCTCGCTCGTCGACACCACCTGGACCGTGAACAGTGCCTGGTACACGGTGGTGCCGGGCAAGAACGAGCGGGACATGAAGAAGGCGCTCTACACCGGCGACTCCCGCACCCTGAACGTCTACGCGGCGAACATCGGTGACGGCCTGCTCGGCTGGGCGTACTTCCCGAAGGGCTACAACAACGGCCGCGACTACATCGACGGCGTGGTGATGCTCGACGAGTCGATGCCGGGCGGCACGGCCGGCAAGTACGCGCTCGGTGACACGCTGACCCACGAGGTCGGGCACTGGCTGATGCTGGAGCACACGTTCGCGCACGGCTGCTCCGCGTCCGGCGACTTCGTGGCGGACACGCCGCGTGAGGCGGCGCCGCAGTTCAACTGCCCGATCGGGGCGGACACCTGCACCGCGCCGGGTCTCGACCCGATCCACAACTTCATGGACTACACGCAGGACTCCTGCATGAACATGTTCACCCCGGGCCAGGCCGACCGGATGAGCGACGCCTGGGTGGCGTTCCGCGCCGGCGGCGCCGGGTAGCCAACTGGAAGTCGGTGCCGGCGGGTCGCTCTGCGGCGACCCGCCGGCCCGTCTGCTTCAGCCTTCCGGTGGAGCCCGACCAACTCGATCCAGAGCCCCGGGCAGTCGGAGCCGATCTGGTTAGTGCTGGTGGTAGCCGCGAAGCGCTCTGTGCCGCTGGAGGACGTCCTTGAGTGTCCGGCCGCAGGCGGTGTGCACGCCGAGAACCTTGTCGGCCGTGACCAGCCCGTCGACGAGACTGAACCTCGGACCCCCGCGATCGCGGTGATCGGCATGGCCGGGCGGTTTCCGGACGCCCCGGACCTCGACACGTTCTGGGACAACCTCGGCGTTTCTCGCCGGGCGAGCGTCAGCCGGCCGTACGGGATCGGACGGTCGTGCGCGCACGGTCGCCGCGCGTTTCGCCAAGTCGATCCGCCCGGGGAAGACCGGGCACGGTGCTGGCCGGGCGCGGGTAGCCGGCGCAGCCGCGCATGCTGCCTCACGGGATCGCGCGGGCGCCGGAGCGGCCGTGGTCGGCGTACCGCCTGCGGAGCGGCGGTCAGTTCTGGCGGCTCAAGGAGTCTGAGGAAGTCGAGGAACCGCTGGGTGAGCAGGGCGGCAACCGCCGGTTCGTACGTCGGCAAGGCGGAGTCGGCGAACAGGTGCTGACAGCCGAGATATAGGGACAGTTCGGCTCGGCCGGTCGACTCGGCCAGGGCGCGGCGGCGTCCAGGCCACCCCCGTCGACGAAGAACGGGTCCGGGGGTCATGCGGTGGTCTGACGCAGCGTGCGGAGGCGATGCCCAGGGGAGAGACCTCTCTTGGGTGTTTCATGCGTCTTTGGGCCTAAAACTACTTTTGCCCGGTATCGAGTGCGGCCGCCGATATTGTGACTTCTGCGCGTCCGGGGAAGGATCGCGATGCGACGACCCGTTCCGGTGGAGGGGACATGAGGGAAAAAACGGAACGCAAGCCGCTGGCGAGTCTCAGGCACGTCAAGGCCGCGTCGGGCTTCAGTTCCGTGATGATCATTGCCGGGATGACCACCGGCGTGACCCCCGCTCAGGCGGCCGAGGTGGTTCACAACGCCCGCGCCGAGCGCAGCTACCAGGGCACGCCCGGGCCGGCCGGGCAGGCGCGCGTTTGGCAGCCCGGCACAACCCTCGTGCGAGACGGCGGCCCCGACGGATGGTCCGATCCGCAGGGTTGGCAGTGGCAGGACCAGGAGCCGGGTCGGCGCCGCCATGATGGCAGCAAGGTGGGTCCGCAGGGTCCGGATGGCAGCAAGGTGGGTCCGCAGGGTCCGCAAGGTGCGCAGGGCGAGCGCGGGCGGCGTGGCCCACGTGGCTTCCAGGGTGCTGCCGGCCCGCAGGGCTTCCAGGGTGAGCAGGGTCCGCAGGGTGTGGCCGGTTCGCCCGGTCCGCAGGGCTCGTCGGGTCCACAGGGTCCACAGGGTGTGACGGGCGCGCAGGGCCCGCAGGGTTTTCAGGGTGGGCAGGGTCCACAGGGTGCGACCGGCTCGCCTGGTCCGCAGGGTGAGCAGGGTCCGCAGGGCGTGGCCGGCTCGCCCGGTGCGCAGGGCTCGCCGGGTCCGCAGGGCTCGCCGGGTCCGCAGGGCTCGTCGGGTCCGCAGGGCTCGTCGGGTCCACAGGGTCCACAGGGTGTGACGGGCGCGCAGGGCCCGCAGGGTTTTCAGGGTGGGCAGGGTCCACAGGGTGTGGCCGGCTCGCCTGGTCCGCAGGGTGAGCAGGGTGCGCAGGGTGCGCAGGGCTCGTCCGGTCCGCAGGGTCCGCAGGGTTTCCAGGGTGAGCAAGGCCCGCAGGGTGTGGCCGGCTCGCCTGGTCCGCAGGGTGAGCAGGGTCCGCAGGGCGTGGCCGGTTCGCCGGGTCCGCAGGGTGCGCAGGGTGCGCAGGGCTCGTCCGGTCCGCAGGGTCCGCAGGGCGTGGCCGGTTCGCCGGGTCCGCAGGGTGCGCAGGGTGTGACGGGTGCGCAGGGTGCGCAGGGCTCGTCCGGTCCGCAGGGTTTCCAGGGTGAGCAAGGCCCGCAGGGTGTGACCGGCGCGCCTGGTTCGCAGGGGCCACAGGGTGTGGCCGGTGCGCAGGGTTCGCCCGGTCCGCAGGGTTTTCAGGGTGAGCAGGGTCCGCAGGGCGAGCAGGGTCCGCAGGGTTTCCAGGGTGAGCAAGGGCCACAGGGTGTGACCGGCGCGCAGGGCCCGAGCGGCCCGCAGGGTCCACAGGGTGCCCAGGGTGCCCAGGGTGCCCAGGGTGCCCTGTCGGGCGTTCATGTCGTCTCTTCTGATGAGCCTGCTACCGGCTTCCAAAGCGTCAGCTGCCCCACCGGCGAAGTGGCGACGGGCGGCGGCTACATCACCAACGGGACCGTGAACGTGGATGCCCCGCTCGTAGACGGAGACACGCCGGTCGGATGGCAGGCCAACTTCTTCGGGACAGAGCCCGGCCTCGTCTACGTCATCTGCGCGCCCGCCGCACCGTGATCGGCGAAGCACACATCCAGAATGATCGGCAGGAAGAGGAAGACAGTGAGAATGCGACAGGTGTTCGGCACACTTGCCTGCGGCTCCGTACTACTGGCCGGGGTGGGTGCGTGCAGTGACGACAAGACACCCGCAACGAAGGGATCCGGCGGGACCGTCGCTCCAGGGGTCGCACAGGGTGACCCGAAGGTCCTGCTCCAGGAAGGTATCGAGCAGGGTCAGGCCGGCAAGTCCGACGAGGCGAAGGCAACCTTCGAGAAGGTGGTCGCGCTTCAGGGGGACAACAAGTTCGCCTGGTTCAATCTCGGCTACCTCGCCCAGTCGCGTGACGCAACCGACGAAGCGGTGGCGGCCTACGACAAGGCGCTGCAGATCGACGGCTCCTACCGGCCCGCCCTCTACAACAAGGCGATCCTGCTGGAGGAGGCGAAGCCGGACGAGGCGGTCGCGCTGTATCGCAAGATCGTCGATGCGGATGAGGGCGCTTCCACGGCGTACCTGCGGCTGGGGTTGATGCTCGTCAAGCAGAGCGACCGGACGGGTGCCCGGAAGGCGTTCGCATCGGCGATCGACGCGGATCCGAAGCTGGCGCCGGCGGTCCCCGAGGACTTCCGCCCGCAGAAGACAAAGAGGTGATCGCGTGGTGAAGGCGCCACACGTCACGGTCTTCACGGGTAGCAACCGAACCCGCTTCCTGGACGATTGTCTGCAGTCTCTGCTGGCGCAGACGTACGCGGACTGGGAATGGGTGGTCATTCTCAACCAGGGCACCCGGTGGCGCCCCGAGGCGAACGATCCACGGATCCGCCTCCTGGTGCGGGACGGGCTGTCCGGTGTCGGTGCGGTCAAGCGACAGGCCTGCGCCGAGGCGTACGGGGACATCCTCGTCGAACTCGACGACGACGACCTGCTCAGCAGTGACTGCCTGGCGGAGGTCGTGGCCGCCTTCGACGCGAACCCCGGGGTGGGCTTCGTCTACAGCGACACGGCCCAGATCAAAGAGGACGGCGGGCGGGACGACTCGCGGTTCGCCGCCGCGCACGGGTGGCGCTACCGCGACGAGCGGGTCGACGGGCGTGAGGTGTCGGCCTGCTGTTCGCTGGAGCCGACGCCGCACAACGTCAGCTACATCTGGTACGCCCCGAACCACGTCCGGGCGTTCCGACGGGATCTGTACGAGAAGGTGGGCGGCTACAACGAGGAACTCGACGTGGCCGACGACCTCGACCTGATGTGTCGGCTGTACCAGGCGGCCGAGTTCCACCAGATCCCCAAGTGCCTTTACCTGCAACGGATGCACACCCGCAACACCCAGCGCGACCCTGAGGTCAACGCGCGCATCCAGCGGCGGTCCGTGGAGATCTACGACCGCAACATCCAGTTCAACGCGTTGGCCTGGGCGAAACGGCGGGACCTGCTGGCCCTGGACATGGGAGCGGCACACAACAAGCCTGAGGGTTTCCTCGGGCTCGACCGCCGCGCCGGGGACGGCGTGGACATCGTCTGCGACGTCACGAACGGGATCGACCTGCCGGACAGCAGCGTCGGGGTGATCCGGGCGGTCGACTTCCTGGAGCACGTCCCGGACAAGATCGGACTCTTCAACGAGTTGTACCGCGTCCTCGCCCCGAACGGGCTGCTGCTGTCCCTGACGCCCAGCTCGGACGGACGGGGCGCGTACCAGGACCCGACGCAC
This sequence comes from Micromonospora sp. BL1, assembly GCF_003667485.1. NCBI lineage: Bacteria > Bacillati > Actinomycetota > Actinomycetes > Micromonosporales > Micromonosporaceae > Micromonospora > Micromonospora sp. BL1. The sequence goes on along the minus strand of NZ_RCVK01000377.1, from coordinate 17,654 downwards.
GTCGCGTTCTACAACGAGAACTCGTTCTGGTATTTCACCAACGAGCAGTACGCGCGTTTCGTGCCGGAGATCCGCTGCCGATTCCAGGTGTCTCGCCTGGGCACGTACTTCCCGAGCGATTTCCACCAGGCGAACAACATCCCGTACGTCGTCGCGAACCTGATCGCGGTGAAGGACGAGACCCGCAACGGAGGTCTGCTGACGATCTGAGCGGACCAGCCGAACGGGCGCGACAAGATCTCAGTCGACGGTCGGCAGCTTCGGGCCGAGGACGTCGTCGGCGTCGACGATGGTGTACGCGTACCCCTGCTCGGCCAGGAACCGCTGGCGGTGCGCCGCGTACTCGGTGTCGATGGTGTCCCGGGAGACCACCGTGTAGAAGTGCGCCTGCCGGCCGTCGGCCTTCGGGCGCAGCACTCGGCCGAGCCGCTGCGCCTCCTCCTGCCGGGAGCCGAACGTGCCGGACACCTGGATCGCCACCGCCGCCTCCGGCAGGTCGATGGAGAAGTTGCCCACCTTGGAGATGACCAGGGTGCGGATCTCGCCGGAGCGGAACGCGTCGAACAGCCGCTCGCGCTCCTTGTTCGTGGTGGAGCCCTGCACGATCGGCGCGTCCAGGTATTCGCCGAGCTGGTGCAACTGGTCGAGGAACCCGCCGATGACGAGGACCTGCTCGGACGGGTGCCGGTCCACCAGGGCCCGCACCACAGGCAGCTTGGTGCGCGCGGTGGCCGCCATCCGGTAGCGCTCCTCTGCCTCCGCCGTCGCGTACGCGAGCCGCTCGGCGTCGGTGAGCGTCACCCGCACCTCGGTGCACTCCGCCGGGGCGATCCAGCCCTGCTGCTCGATGTCCTTCCACGGCGCGTCGTACCGCTTCGGGCCGATCAGGCTGAACACGTCGCCCTCCCGGCCGTCCTCGCGTACCAGAGTCGCGGTGAGGCCGAGCCGGCGACGGGCCTGGAGGTCCGCCGTGAAGCGGAAGATCGGCGCGGGCAGCAGGTGCACCTCGTCGTAGACGACCAGGCCCCAGTCGCGGGCGCCGAACAGGTCCAGGTGGGTGAACGCGCCGCCGCGCCGCGCGGTGAGCACCTGGTACGTGGCGATGGTGACCGGGCGGATCTCCTTGCGCTCGCCGGAGTACTCGCCGATCTCCTCCTCGGTCAGCGACGTGCGGGCGATCAGCTCCCGCTTCCACTGCCGTCCCGCCACCGTGTTGGTGACCAGGATCAGCGTGGTCGCCTTCGCCTCGGCCATCGCCGCCGCGCCGACGAGCGTCTTGCCGGCGCCGCAGGGCAGCACCACGACGCCGGACCCGCCGGCCCAGAACGCCTCGACGGCCTCCCGCTGGTACGACCGCAGCGTCCACGCCTTGCCGCCGTCCTTGCCGGACTCGGCCAGCTCGATCGGGTGCGCCTCGCCGTCCACGTACCCGGCGAGGTCCTCGGCCGGCCAGCCCAGCTTGAGCAGCGCCTGCTTGAGCCGTCCCCGCTCGGACGGGTGCACCGCGACGGTGTCGTCGTCGAGTTTCGCGCCGAGCATGCCGGCGAGCTTCTTGCTCTTGGCGACCTCGATCAGCACCACCCGGTCCAGGGCGCGCAGCACCAGGCCGTGCACGGGGTCGTTGGCGAGCTGGAGCCGGCCGTACCGGTCCATCGTCTCGGCCACGTCGACGAGCAGACCGTGCGGCACCGGGTAGCGCGAATACTTGATCAGCGAGTCGACGACGCCCTCGGCGTCGTGACCGGCGGCCCGGGCGTTCCACAGGCCCAGCGGCGTGAGCCGGTAGGTGTGCACGTGCTCGGGGGAGCGTTCCAGCTCGGCGAAGGGCGCGATCGCCATCCGGCACGCCTGCGCGTCGGGGTGATCCACCTCCAGCAGCAGTGTCTTGTCCGACTGCACGATCAGTGGTCCACCGCTCACGCCAGCGTCCTCTCGCATCGCCCGGAACCCCGGAACCTCGCGGCCCGGCACCCGTCGCCACCCGGGCTGACCTGCCGCGGGCCGACCATCCAGTGTTGCACGCCGGAGGGTGCGGCAAAAAAGTCTCGCTGGACAGGCAACGTCATACTCGTCCCACACGTCTAGCTAGCGGGACGACTGTCCAGGGAGGGCCCATGCAGCGTGTCCGGTTTCTCGCCCGGGCCACCGCCCTGGCGTTGGTCGTGCTGGTCGGTGTCGGCGCCTGTGCGCTCGATCCGCAGGCGGAAGGCGCCGGGGGGAGCACCCCCGGCCCGGTCGGGCTGACGGAGGGAGCATCGGGGGCGAGCGCGTCGCCCACGCCGGAACAGCCGGTCACGTCCCCGTCGGCGCAGCCGAGCCGGACGGCCTCGCCGAAACCCTCCCGGTCGCCCGGGGCGACGAAGACGACGAAGCCCGCGCCGAAGCCGAGCGCGTCCGCCGGGTGCCCGCAGGGGGAGCACCAGCGGGCCGTGGAGACGTACCTGACCCGGCTGGGCGGCTTCGGGACGCTGACCGTGGACGGCGAGCAGTCCGCCGCCGACTGCGCCGCGATCAAGAAGTTCCAGATCCGGTACGGGATCAGCCCGTCCTCGGGTCGCGCCGGCCCCACCACGTACGACGTGGCGAAGCGGCTCGCCGCCACCGACACCGCGCGGTGCAACGCCGGTTCCCGGCTCACCTTCTGCGTCGACCTGACCCGGCAGACGGTCTGGGCGATGCGCGGCGGGAAGGTGGTGATGGGCCCGACAGTGACCCGCACCGGCATGTCCGGCTACGCCACCCCCGCCGGCACGTACTCGGTGGGCCGGAAGAACCCGCGCGAGTGGTCCAACCCGTACGAGGTGTGGCTGCCGTACTGGCAGCAGTTCAACGGCGGGATCGGCTTCCACGAGACCACCACCTACCTGCACAACGGCGCGATCGGCTCGCACGGCTGCGTCAACCTGCTGCACCGCGACGCGGTACGCCTGTGGGAGCTGGGTTCGGTCGGCACCCGCGTGGTCGTGATCGGCCGCCGCCCCGGCACCTGAGCGCGCCGGAACTCGTCCCACCCGTGACCGGAGCGCCCGGATCAGGGTTTTAACCCCTGTCCGCGCGCTCCGGTTGGTGTAACCCTGGAAGCCGGGTCCATGCCGGGACGGGGAGGGACTGTCATGACCGTTGACCAGGACGTGCTTCCCGAGGACGAGCGGACGCGGCAGCAGGAGGTGCCCACGGCGGTCCTGCTCGCCTACGCGGCCGCCGCCACGGGGGTGTTCGGCTGGTTCCTGTTCGGGCTGCTGGTGCAGCAGCAGGGCTTCGTCGACTCGGTGGGCGAGGCGGCCGGTACGGCGTTCGCGTTGCTGCTGGCCGTGTCGGTGATCGGCACGCTGCGGCGCAACGGGGAGTAGCTCACTCCTCCAGCACCGCTGCCGTGATCCGGTGCAGCGCGAACGTGTGCAGCATCTCCGTCCGGTCGTCCTCGGCGCGCAGGTAGCCGGCGCCGATGGCCACCGGGCGGACCAGCCGGGACGCGGTCGCCCCGTGCGCGTCGACGTAGCCCACCCAGACCAGCGCCTTGTCCCGTACCGCCTGCTGGAGCACCGCCAGCGCGTCGCCGTGCCCGGACACCGGGGTGGGACCACCCGTCGTGGCCGGGGCGCCGCGGACCACCGCCGGGGCCCGCCGTGCCGCCCGGGCCGCCGCCTCGCCGCGGCGGATCTGCTCCACCACGCCGAGCAGGCGGGGCATCGGCAGCTTCGGCGTGGCGAGCGGGTCCACCGCACGGCCGATCGCGGTACGGGCCGGCGCCCGCCGGGTCTTCGTCCGCGCCAGCACCATCGTTCCGCTGGCGTCCTCGGGCACCGGGGCGTACCCGGCGTCGCGCAGCGCGGTGAGCATCCGGTTGACCTGGTACGGGGTGACCAGCACCGTGGGCGCGAGCCGGCGGAACGCCAGCGGCTCCAGTCGCCGGTCCGCCTGCACCTCGGTGAGCAGCGCCTCGTCGTCGCTGCGCACGTACGCGCCGGCCGACCCGACGCGCAGCCCGCCGTGCTTGCGGGCCACGTCGTCGACCAGATAGGTCAGGCCCTGCGGGACCGGGGTACGCGAGCGGCGGCGGAACAGCGCGTGCAGGTCGTCGGCGGTGTAGCCGGCGTCGAGCGCCCGCCGGATGCTCGCCGTGGTGACCCGGTGCACGCTGGCTCCGCCCGCCGACTCGTGCTCGGCCACCACGTCCAGCTCGGCGGCGAGCGCCGGGTCGGGCGGGCCGGGCACCACCACTGACAGGTCGGCCTGCACCAGCACGTGGTCGACCGGTGCGGGCAGCAGCCCGTCCAGCGCCCGTACGGTCGTCGACGCGTCGCCCGACTCGGCGTCGGAGCGCAACCCGAGCGGGTCGTCCCCGCGCTCGTCGGCCTCGGTCAGCTCGGCGAGCAGCAGCCGCCCGTACGAGGTGAGTGCGCCGAGCCCGGTCACGCCCAGCGTGGCGGCCTCGGCCAGTACCTCCCGGTGCGCCGCCTCCCGCCCTCGGGCCCGCCGGGGCGCGCGCCAGTCCAGCAGCTCCAGCACCTCGTCGGTGGTCGGCGCGGTTCCGGGCGGCAGGTCGGCCAGCACGGCCAGCACCGCGCGCCGGGCGGCCGGCGCGCCGGCCCGTTCCGCCTCGGCGGAGAGCACCGAGATGGGCCGGTCCCGGTCGTCGCGCTGCCCGATCAGGCCGGCCTGGCGGGGCATCGACATCCAGGCGCGGGCGAGCTGCTCCCAGCGTTGGGCCAGCGACACCGCGCGCCACACCTCGTATCCGCCGGTGGGCAGGATCTGCTGGTCGCCGCCGTACCGGGTGGTGGCCGCGCCGGTCAGCTCCATCTCCCCGGTCAGCCCCGCCGCGTACGCCACCTCGAACAGCAGCGCGGTGGTCGGCTCGTCCAGCCCGAGGCCACGGGCGAGTCGCCGCAGGTCGCGTACGCCGACGCCGCCGGAACGCAGGACCGGTGCCGGTTCCGCGGTCAGCGCCTCCAGCATCGCCTCGGTGTGCCGGACCATCTCCATGGTCTGCCCGGCCCCGGCCGAGTCGACGGACTTGACCTCGCGCGGCGGGCCGGACACCACCGGCGGGCCGGTGCGCAGCGGGCCGAGCGGACCGGCGTCGCGGCGCAGCACCAGCCCCACCTCGCGGGGCAGCTCGACGGTGCCGTTGCGGCCGCCGGACATCCGGACCAGGAGCCGGTGCTCGACCAGCCAGCGGATCGGGGAACCGGTCGGCGCTCCGCCGTTGACCAGGTCGGGTGGCAGCACGTCCTCGGCGCCGGTGGCGGGGGCCTCCAGCGCACCGGGGGCGACGGTCCCGACCGGCGGCCCGGCGGCGAGCCGGTCCAGGACCGCCCGGGCCGAGGGCGGCGCGGACAGCAGCGTCCGCCGCAGCTTCGCCGGGTCCGCGCAGAGCGCCGCCGCGCGCGGGTCCAGCTCCGCCGCCGGCCGGCCCAGCCCCGCCGGGTACGGGGACACCTCGTCGATGCCGCCGGCCACGCACAGGTCGTGCTCGGGGCCGTACAGCAGGAACCGGGCCCGGAGCCGGTCGACGGCGGCGCGGACCGCCGTCGGTGCGGGCGGCTGCGGCCCGGCGGTGGCCATGGCCAGGATCTGGTCGGTGGAGGTGGCGCCCTCGGGGCTCCGGGTGAGCCGGGCGGCGTCGAGGATCTGGAGGGTGAACTGGTCCAGCCCGTCGAGCGCCCGGGCCACGGAGACCCGGGACTGGGCGCGCAGGGCGAGGGCGGACACGTCGGCCGGCACCGGCACGACGAGGTCGGGCCGCAGCTGGAGCAGGGCGGCAAGCGACTCGTCGGGGAGGGCCCGCAGGTGGTCGGCGAGTGAGGTGGTCATCGTCGTACCACGCTAGCCCGCTGGGTAGGTTCTCGGCATGTCTCCGCTGATGGTCGGCTTCGACCTCGACATGACCCTGGTCGACTCCCGGCCCGGGATCGCCGCCGCGTTCCGGGCACTGACCGCGCGCACGGGCGTGCACGTGGACGGGGAACTGGCCGTCTCCCGGCTGGGCCCGCCGCTGCGTACCGAGCTGGCGCACTGGTTCCCGCCGGAGCGGGTGGAGGAGGCGGTGGCGCTGTACCGGGAGCTGTATCCGGCGTACGCGATCACCCCGACCGTGCCGATGCCGGGTGCGGAGGCCGCATTGCGCGCGGTGCACGCGCGCGGCGGCCGGACGATGGTGGTGACCGCGAAGATGGGCCGGCTGGCGAAGCTGCACCTGGACCACCTCGGGCTGCCGGTGGACGAGCTGGCCGGGGACGTGTTCGCCGAGCAGAAGGCGGTCGCGTTGCGCGAGCACGGCGCCACGCTCTACGTGGGCGACCACGTGGCCGACATGGCCGCCGCGCGGGCCGCGGGAATCCCGGGCGTGGCGGTGGCGACCGGCCCGTGCACGGCCGACGAACTGACCGAGGCCGGGGCGTACCTGGTGCTTGATGATCTCGTCGAATTCCCGAGGGCGCTGGACCGGATCATCGGGCTAGCCTTGGAGGGGTAGACGGTTCGAGTGGAGCGGGGTTCAACAGGTGCCGACGGGTCGAGTGAAGTGGTACGACGCCGCCAAGGGGTACGGGTTCGTCACCAGTGACGAGGGTGGCGACGTGTTCCTGCCGAAGGGCGCGCTACCGGCGGGTGTCGCCGACCTGAAGGGTGGCCAGCGGGTCGATTTCAGCGTGGTCGACAGCCGGCGGGGCGCCCAGGCGATGGGGGTCAAGCTGCTGGAGGCGCCGCCGTCGGTGGCGGAGCTGCGCCGCCGGCCGGCCGAGGAACTCCACGGCCTGGTCGAAGACATGATCAAGGTGCTGGAGGCGAAGGTCCAGCCGGACCTGCGCCGCGGTCGCTTCCCGGATCGGAAGACCGCCCAGAAGATCGCTCAGCTGGTCCACGCGGTGGCGCGCGAGCTGGAGGTCTGAGGGACGAGCCCGGCGTCGGCGGCCCGGCCCAGCAGCGCCTCCACGGCGGCGAAGCCGGCCTCTCCCAGGTCGGCGGTGAACTCGTTGACGTAGAGGCCGATGTGCCGGTCCACCACGTCGGGCTCCATCTCCTGCGCGTGCGCGAGGACGTACTCGCGGCTGGCCTCCGGGTCGGCCCACGCCTGCCGTACCGACTCGCGGATCCAGGCGGCGGCCTCGACCGGGTCGACGGCGCCCCGGCGGGCCAGGATCGCGCCGAGCGGGATCGGCAGCCCGGTGTCGCCCTCCCACCACTCGCCCAGGTCGACCAGCGCGGTCAGCCCGTGCCGCGGGTAGGTGAAGCGCGCCTCGTGGATGACCAGGCCCGCGTCGTACCGGCCGGCGGCCACGCCCGGCATGATCTCGTGGAACGGCACCACCTCGATGCGCGCCGGGGCCTGGTCGGCCGCCCACAGGCGGAACAGCAGGTACGCGGTGGTCCGCTCGCCGGGCACCGCCACCGTCGCGCCGGACAGGTCGGTCCGGTCACCTCGTGTCAGCACCAGCGGGCCGCAGCCGCGGCCGAGCGCGCCGCCGCAGGGCAGCAGGTGGTAGTCGTCGAGCAGCCACGGCAGCGCGGCGTAGCTGACCTTCACCAGGTCGAACGCCCCCCGTTCGGCGGCGGTGTTGGTGATGTCGACGTCCGCGTAGGTCACCTCGACCGCCGGTGCGCCCGGCACCCGGCCGTGCACCAGGGCGTCGAAGACGAACGTGTCGTTGGGGCAGGGGGAGATCGCCAGGGAGAGCGCCACGGTCCCACCGTAACCCCGGCGCCCAGCTGACCCGTCACCCCGTCCGGTGTGACGTCCAGCCGTCCCGGTGCAGCCGCTCGATGCCGTCCAGCAGCAGGTCCAGCGCGAACTCGAACTCGAACTGGTCGTCGCAGCCCGGCCCGACGACCGAGTCGCCGTCGTGGGACGCGGCGGTGGCGACGGCCGCGAGGTTGGGGAACCGGGCGGCCACCTCCGGCGGCAGATCGGCCGGCGCCTCGGGGACCGTCGCACCGGACCGGCCGGCCTGCCGGGATGCGTCGAACAGCTCCTGGCTGAAGCCCAGCACGCGGCTGCCCAGCGCGTGCATGACGTGGTGGGCCAGGTCGGTGGAGAACCCGCCCGCCCGCAACACGCCGACCGTCGAGTCGAGGTACGCGAGCACGGCCGGTGTGGCCATGGTCCGGGACTCGATCGCCAGCGACGCCCAGGGGTGGCGGAGCAGCATCTGTCGCGCCGACAGGACGCGCCGGCGGATCGCCTGCTTCCAGTCGCCGGCGGCCGGCGGGTCGATCTCCCCGACGACGATGTCGATCATTCCGTCGAGCAGTTCGTCCTTGTTGGCGACGTGCTTGTAGAGGGCCATCGGCACGACGCCCAGGTCCTGCGCGAGGTTGCGCATGCTGAGCGACTCGATCCCGGTCTGGTCGGCGAGCGCGACGGCGGCACGCAGGACGCGGTCCCTGGTCAGGGGTGCCCGGCGCGCCGTCTCCACCTGCTCAGCCATGTCGTCCCCAGTCCTCCCGGTGGCCGTTGACACAGTAACCGTCTTGACGGGTGTACGGCGTACACCTAGCCTGGTCCCATTACGGTGTACGCCGTACACCTGGGAGGGAGTGGGACATGAAGGCGATCGTCCAGGACCGGTACGGCCCCCCGGAGACACTCGTGCTCGCCGACGTCGAGACGCCCGAGCCCGGCCCCGGTGACGTCCTCGTCCGGGTCGAGGCCGCCGCGGTGAACGCGTACGACTGGCACGTCATGCGCGGCGACCCCCGGCTGTCGCGGCTGGCGCTCGGCCTCGGGCGGCCCCGGGCCCGCGTCCGTGGCCGCGACTTCGCCGGCCGGGTCGAAGCCGTCGGCGCCCAGGTGCGGCAGGTACGCCCCGGCGACGCCGTCTTCGGCGACATGGGCGAGGCCGACGGCGCGTTCGCCGAGTACGTGCGCGTACCCGAGCACCTGGTCGCGCCGCGGCCGGCGAACCTGACGCCGGCGCAGGCGGCGGCCCTGCCGCTGGCAGGCGTCACCGCGCTCCAGGGGCTGCGCGACGCCGGGCAGGTCCGGCCCGGTCACCGCGTCCTGATCAACGGGGCGTCGGGCGGCGTCGGCACGCTCGCCGTCCAGCTCGCGAAGGCGCTCGGCGCGACCGTGACCGGCGTGTGCCGCACCCGCAACGTCGCGCTGGTCCGCTCACTCGGCGCGGACCACGTGGTCGACTACACCCGCGACGACTTCACCCGCGCGGGGGACCGCCACGACGTGGTGTTCGACCTGGTCGGCAACCGCTCCCTCACGGCGTTGCGGCGGGCGCTGACGCCTTCCGGGACGCTCGTGCTCTCCGGCGGCGGCGTCTACCGCGGCGGCAGCCTGCTCGGCCCGATCGGGCTGCTGGCCCGCGGACGGCTGACGGCGCCGTTCGTCCGGCAGCGCGTCGTCGTCCTCGCCACCTCACCCGGCCGGGCGCACCTCGACGCGCTCCGCGAGCACGCCGAGGCGGGCCGCCTCACCCCCGTCGTCGACCGCACCTACCCGCTGCGCGAGGTGCCCGACGCCGTCCGCTACCTCGAAGGCGAGCACGCGCGCGCCAAGGTCGTCATCACGGTCTGAGGCTCCGCTGTCCCCAGCCCGGCGGGTTGTCCACAGGGTTGTCCACAGGTGGACAAGATCAGTGGAGGGCGGCAGCGGCGGCGGTGAGCGCGGCGAACGCCTCGCGCATGCGCCACGCGCTCCGGTCGCGCGGGCCGATCGGGTTGGAGACGGTCCGCAGCTCGGCGAAGGGCACACCGGCGTGGGCGGCGGCGACCCCCACGCCGTACCCCTCCATGGCCTCGGCCACCGCCTCCGGGTGCCGCTCGGCGAGCGCCGCGGTGCTGGCGGCGGTGCCGGTCACCGTGCTGACGGTGAGCACCGTGCCGACCGTGGCCCCCGGCAGCGCGGCGCGCAGACGGGCCAGCAGGGCCGGATCGGCGAGCACGGTCCGGCCGCCGCCCAGCAGCTCGGGAGGCATGCCGAGATCCTCCACCGGGATGAAACCGGCCGGCGACTCGGCGCCGAGGTCGGCGGCGACGCTGCGGTCGGCGAGCACCGTGCCGCCCACAGCGACCCGGCCGGCGAACCCGCCGGCGATGCCCGCGCTGACCACCGCCCGGTACGGCCGCCCGGCCGCCTCGGCCAGCGCCAGCAGCCGTGCCGTGGCGGCCCCGGCCACGGCCGGGCCGACCCCGACCGGCAGCACCGTCACGTCCGACGGCACTGTCCCGTCCGACGGCACTGTCCCGTCCGACGGCACTGTCCCGTCCGACGGTGCCGGTGCGGTCGATGCGGCGAGGCCGGCACGGATCGCCTCGGCCTCGGCCGGCACGGCCGTGACCACGAGCAGACCGGTCACGCCACCGGCCCCCGGGGATCGCGGCGCTCGGTGTCCTCGACGCCGCCGGGCCCGCCCACCGATGAGGACGGCCGGTAGATGTGGAAGCCGGGCGGCGCCAGCCCGTCGTCGTCCGGCGGCGGGCCGGAACGCTGGGGCGCCGGTGACGTGGGCGCCGGATCGTCGAACGAGGTGGCGGCCGGTTCCTCGGCCCGGGTGGCCTGCTCCGCCGCCAGCTCCTGGTCGCCGAGCGGACGGCCGACCAGATGCTCACCGCGCAGCTTGCCCGCGACCAGCACTCCGCGTACGGCCACCAGCGCGGCCACCGCGGCGGCGACCGTCACGCCGATCAGCCCGGTGAACGGCACCAGCCCGAGCCCGCCCCCGGCCACGAACGCCAGCATCAGCGCGGTCTCCGAGTGCGCGAACGAGCTGGCGCGCAGCCGTTCCGGGATGCGTTCCTGGATCGAGGCGTCCACGGCGAGCTTGGCGATCCCGCTCATCATCGCGGCCACCAGGCACAGCAGCGCCACCATGGGCAGCGAGAACTTCAGCGCGGCGAGCACCGCCACACCGGCCACCACGATCGTGCCGCTGGACTGGAGCGCTGTCGGCCGGTGGATGCGCAGACGGGTGCCGATCGCGGTGGCCAGGAACGTGCCGACCGCCAGCGCGCCGCCGACCAGGCCCAGTGCGCCCTGGGCGCCGAGGTCGCGGCCGAAGAAGTCGGTGGTCAGGTCACCGGCCTTGATCGCGAAGGCCAGGAACAGCAGCAGGAAGCCGTAGAGCCCGCGCAGCGCGGCCGCGCCGATCAGCGTGGCGATCACCAGCCGGCCGCTGGGACGGCCCCGGCCCAGCGGGCGCTCGCCGTCGCGGCGGCGCATCGCGCGCAGCGGGTGCGGCATCCGCTCCGGCGGCTCGGAGTCGGCCTTCGGCGGCAGCCGGAGCGAGATCACCATGCCGATCAGGAAGATCACCGAGGCGACCCGCAGCGGCCATTGCGGCCCGAACCAGAACGCGGCCAGCCCGATCGGCGCGACGAGCGCCCCGGCCACAGTGCCGTAGACGCTCGCGCGCGCCCCGACCTGGGACAGCCCGAGCCCTTCGGGGAGCAGCCGGGGGACCGCCGCCGAGCGGGCCACCCCGTACGCCCGGGAGAGCGCGAGCACGCCGAACGCCGCCGGGTAGAGCCCGAAGCCGCCGATGTAGTCGGAGATCAGCCAGGCCAGGAACGCCCGGCCGAGCATGGTGGTGGCGAGCGCGTACCGCCGGCCGTGGCGGAAGTGGTCGAGCAGCGGGCCGACCACCGGGGCGAGCATGGCGAACGGGACCATGGTCACCAGCAGGTAGAGGGCGACCTTGTTGCGCGCCTCGCCCAGCGGCACGTCGAAGAAGATCGTCCCGGCCAGGCCGATCGCGATGAGCGTGTCACCGGCGCAGGAGAGCGCGTGCAGGTCGAACAGGCGGACCATGCCCACCTCGTTGCCGGCGCTGCGGGCCCGGGCGGTGCCGGCCCGCCGGGTCATCCAGCGCCCGCCGTGCAGCGAGCCCCGCAGCAGCAGCCTGGTGGCGCGGATGCCGGTGCCGACGGTCCGCCCGAGGAAGGAGCGGCCGGAGCGGGAGGACAGCGCCATGCGTCCCATCCTCGCCCATCCTTTCCACGTGCGCCGCATCACCCGGAGAGAATGACTCCGGGGAGTGCCTGTCGCCCGTGGACGGGCATGGGGAACAATGGTCCGGTGACCAGGCCCGCCTCCGCCCGCGCTCCCCGGCTCGACCAGGTCTGCGCCGCCGCCGTCGAGGTGGCCCGCGACGCGATCACCGAGGTGGAGCCCACCGACATCGGTGATCATCTCCAGGCGGTCGCCGAGGGCGACCGGGTCGTCACCCACTACTTCGAATGCCGGATGGCCGGTTACCGCGGCTGGCGCTGGGCCGTCACGGTGACCCGGGTGCCGCGCAGCCGGCACGTCACGATCTGCGAGACGGTGCTGCTGCCCGGCCCGGACGCGCTGCTGGCTCCCGGCTGGCTGCCCTGGCAGGAGCGGCTCAAGCCGGGCGACCTGGGCCCGGGCGATCTGCTGCCGACCCCGGCCGACGACGAGCGGCTCGCCCCCGGCTACCTGCTCTCCGACGACCCGGCAGTGGAGGAGACCGCCTGGGAGCTGGGCCTGGGCCGGCCCCGGGTGCTGTCCCGGGAGGGCCGCGCCGAGGCCGCCCAGCGCTGGTACGACGGCGACCACGGCCCGGACGCCGCGATCTCGGTCGCCGCGCCGGCCGCCGCCCGCTGTGGCACCTGCGGCTTCTACCTGCCGCTCGCCGGCTCGCTGCGCCTGGCGTTCGGCGCCTGCGGCAACTTCTACGCCCCGGACGACGGCCGCGTGGTGAGCGCCGACCACGGGTGCGGCGCGCACTCGGAAACGATGATCGAGTCGGCCGAGACGCCCGTCGACGAGCTGCCCACCGTCTACGACGACAGCGCGGTCGAGGCGATGACCGTCAGCCGGGCCCCGGGCTCGGTGGAGGCGGCCGAGCCGGCGGAGCCGTACGGCCACCCCTGACGGGTCAGCGCTGTCGCTGCGCGGCAGCCGCGCGCCGGCGACGCCGGTTGGCGTCGTGCCGCATCATCACCGCGAGGCCGGGAAAGCCCCACAGAAAACCGGCCAGGCAGGTCCAGAGCCAGTTCTGACGCCCGGATTCGGTGAGCCAGTCCCGGAAGAAGACCAGTAGCACCAGGCCGGCCACCGCCCAGGCGATCAGCCCGGCGACGGCGAACGGCACCATCGGCGGGTCGAGCGGCTCCGGCCGCGGCTGTTGCTCCTGTGACACCGGACCAGCGTACGTGATCGTTCTTCCCTGTCCGCCAGGTGATCTGGGACGATGCGCGCGACAAAACCCGGCCGATGACCTAGATGAGGACCCCATGTCCATTGCTCCGCCGCCGGATCACGGCACGCCGCCCGATCCCGCGCATCCACGAAACGCCTTCGACCGCTTCTTCCTGATCTCGGCGCGCGGGTCGACGCTGAGCCGGGAGCTGCGAGGCGGCTTCGCCACGTTCTTCACGATGGCGTACATCGTGGTGTTGAACCCGCTGATCCTCGGCAGCGCAGAGGACAAGTTCGACAACACCCTGGCCATCCCGGCGCTGGCGGCGGCGACCGCGCTGGTGGCTGGTGTGATGACCATCCTGATGGGTGTGGTGGCCCGGTTCCCGATCGCGCTCGCGGCCGGCCTGGGCGTGAACGTGCTCGTCGCCAAGGAAATCGCGCCGTTGATGACCTGGGCGGACGCGATGGGCCTGGTGGTCATCGAGGGTGTCCTGATCGGCATCCTGGTGCTCACCGGCCTGCGTACGGCGGTGTTCCGCGCGGTGCCGACCCAGATCAAGACCGCGATCGGCGTCGGAATCGGTCTGTTCCTGACCATCATCGGCCTCGTGGACGCCGGCTTCGTCCGCCGCATTCCGGACGTGGCGGACACGACGGTGCCGGTCGAGCTGGGTATCGGCGGCAAGATCGCGAGCTGGCCGATGCTGGTCTTCGTGGTCGGCCTGCTGGTCACCCTGGTCCTGGTGGTCCGCCGGGTCCGGGGCGCGATCCTGATCGGCATCCTGGCCTCCACCGTGCTGGCCATCGTGGTCGAGGCGATCGCCAACATCGGCCCGTCCTTCGTCGACGGCAAGCCGAACCCGAAGGGCTGGGCGCTGAACGTGCCCGAGTTGCCCAAGCAGATCGTGGACCTGCCCGACCTGTCGTTGCTGGGCCAGTTCAACGTACTGAACTCGTGGAGCCGGGTCGGCTGGCTGGTGCCGCTGATGTTCGTCTTCACGCTGCTGATCACGGACTTCTTCGACACCATGGGCACGATGGTCGCGATCGGCCAGGAAGGGGACATGCTCGACGAGACGGGCACCCCGCCGAAGGCCAAGGAGATCCTGCTGGTCGACTCGATCGCCGCCGCCGCGGGTGGCGCGGCCTCGGTGTCCAGCAACACCTCGTACATCGAGAGCGCCGCAGGTGTCGCGGAGGGTGCCCGGACCGGTGTGGCCAACCTGGTCACCGGCGGGTTGTTCCTGCTCGCCATGTTCCTGGCGCCGCTGTCGCTGATCGTGCCGTTCGAGGCCGCCTCGACGGCGCTGGTGGTGGTCGGCTTCCTGATGATGACGGCGGTCCGCACTATCGACTGGACCGACTACGAGATCGCCATCCCGGCGTTCCTCACCATCGCGCTGATGCCGTTCACCTATTCGATCTCGAACGGCATCGGGGCCGGCGTGATCAGCTTCGTGCTGCTGAAGGTGGCCAAGGGTAAGGCCCGCGAGGTCCACCCGCTCCTGTACGGGGTCGCCGTGCTGTTCATCGTGTACTTCCTGCGCGGGCCGGTCGAGTCCGTGTTGCTCTGACGCTGGTGAGCCTGGTCATAACGCATGTCGTTAGCCAGGCTCATTAGTTAAGCTAACGAGTGTGACGGAGCGGACGGTGACGGCGAAACGCGTGCCACCGGCGCAGCTGGCGCCTCAGCTGCGAGATGCGATCACCCGGCTCAACCGGCGGGTCAGACAGGCCCGGCCGGTCGGCGACCTCACGGTCACCCAGCTGTCGGCGCTCACCAGCCTCAATCTGGCGGGCGCCCTCACGCCACGGGAACTGGCTGATGTCGAACGGGTGCAGCCGCCCACGATGACGAAGATCGTCGCGAAGTTGGAGGAGCGCGGCCTCGTGCAGCGCACTCCCCATCCGACCGACGGACGGCAGGTCATCCTGGCGGCGACCGAAGGGGGACGGGCCGTACTCGACCAGTTCGAGCGGGCCCGCAACGAGTGGCTGGCCACCCGGCTGGCCGCGCTGACCGAGGACGAACGCGAAACGCTACGGCGTGCCGCGGACATCCTCCAGGGCATCGCTCGCGCCTGACACCGCCGCCCGCGGTTCGCTTCGTCAGCTGTGGATGAAGCGTACCGACGCAAGGAGGCGCACCTAGAGTGCAGGCCAAGCTGAGCACGATGTTCCAGTCCCTACGAGTCCGTAACTACCGGCTCTTCGCCACCGGACAGCTGATCAAACTGATCGGCGTCTGGATGATGTTCATCGCCCAGGACTGGCTCGTCCTCGAGCTCAGCGACAACTCCGCGACCGCGCTCGGCGTGGTCACCGCGTTGCAGTTCACGCCCGTACTCCTGCTCACGCTGCTGTCCGGCCGGCTCGCCGACCGCTACGACAAGCGGATGCTGCTCTTCGTCGCCAACGCGTTCTGGACCGTGCTCGCGCTGGCCATGAGCATCCTGGTCCTCACCGGCCTGGTGCAGCTCTGGCACGTCTTCACGTTCGCCGCCCTGCTCGGCGTGTCCAACGCGGTCGAGACGCCGGTCCGGCAGGCGTTCGTCTCCGAGCTGGTCGGCATGCCGCTGCTGCCGAACGCGCTCTCGCTCAACGCGGCCGTGTTCAACTCCGCCCGGATCGTCGGCCCGGCCGTCGCCGGCCTGGCCATCGCCGTCGTCGACGTCGGCCCGGTCTTCCTGGTCACCGCGCTCAGCTCGATCGCCCCGCTGGTGAACGTGGTCCGGATGCGTACCGACGAGCTGCACCGCAAGGAACTGCCGCCGGTCGGCGAGCGGGACCAGGCCCGGGTGGTCGACGGCCTCCGGTACGTGGCACGACGCCCCGACATCCTGCTGCCGATGGTCCTCATGTCGGTGATCGGGATGAGCCTGTTCAACTTCCAGCTCACCCTCGCCGCGCTCGCGAAGACCGTGTTCAACACCGGCGCCGCCTCGTTCGGCCTGTTCAGCACCGCGCTCGCGGCCGGTGCGCTGGTCGGGGCGCTGGCCGGCACCGGACGGCGCAGCCGGCCCTCGGTCTGGCTCGTGCTCGGTGCCGCGATCGGTTGCGCCGTCTTCGGCACGCTCGTCGGGCTCGCCCCGGCGTACTGGATGGTCGTGACGCTGCTGCTGCCCGCCGGGTTCTTCATGATCTACTTCGCCCAGGCCGCCAACCAGCGCGTACAGCTCGGTGTCGACGCGTCCTTCCGGGGACGGGTGATGGCGCTGTGGGTGCTGGTGTTCCTGGGCACCAACCCGGTCGGCGCGCCGCTGATCGGCTGGGTCGCCGAGACGTACGGCGCGGGCGCGAGCATCTGGGCCGGCGGTCTGATCTCGCTCACCGCCGCGCTGCTGGCGCTCACCTGGCAGCTGCGCCGCTCCGGCGCCCGGCTGCGCATGCGGGTGCTGCCGATGCCCCGCTTCTACGTGGTGTCGCCCGGCGCCAAGTAGCCCTGCCTGATAGCCGGTCGTACCGGCCCGATTACCCAAACGGGTGGCGGGCCGGTGCGGCAGGGCTTAGCGTCGATGTGTGGAAGTGGGGCAGGGACTGCTGCTGGCGCTGGCGATCCTCGCCGTCTGCTGCCTGCCTGCCCTGTTCGCGCTGCTGTTCTGCGCCGACGAGATCATCGATCGGGTCGCCTGCGGATGGGCCGAGTGGCGGGAGCAGCGACGGGAACGCCGCACCATCGCGCGGCTCGACCGGGCCATCGAGGCCGAGGCGCTGACCCGCGACATCGACCTCACCGAGTTCGACAAGGACGGCCGACGCCCGCTGGAACAACTCGCCACCGACCTGCGTCGGCTCGGCGGGCACCGGCTCGCCGCCGCCGACCGCAGCGTGGTGTGGCACGGCGCGGTCATCGAGGCGTACGACGAACGGCTGCGCGCCGCCTGCCACGCGCTCGGCATCGCCGAACACCTGGCCGAGCTGGACGGCGTCGACCGGGAGATCGAACGGGTACGCGTCGAAGGGCTGCTGCACGCCGCCGGGCTGACCCTGCCGGCCGCCCGCGCCGCGCACCACCAGCGGCACCGCTGACCGGGTGCGTCTCTTCGCGGCGATCTACCCGCCTCCCGTGGCGGTCGCGGACCTGACCGCCCGGATCAAGGGCCTGCGGGTCGCGTCCGCCCGCCACGCCCGGCTCGCCGACCCGGCGAACCTGCACCTAACGCTCGCCTTCCTCGGTGAGGTGCCGGACGTCCGGCTGCCCGATGTGGAGTCGGCGCTCGCCTCGGCCGCCCGGTCGGCTCGCTCCCCGCGGCTACGCCTCGCCGGCGGCGGCAGATTCGGGCAGAGTCGGTCCACTGTGCTCTGGGTGGACGTGCGTGGCGAGGTCGACGCGCTCGACGCGCTCGCCCGGTCGATCCGCGACGGGCTGCGCGGGGCCGGGCTGCCCTGCGACGACAAGCCGTTCCGGCCACACCTGACCATCGCCCGCCCCGGCGACCGGGTGCCCGAGTCCGAGCTCCGCGCCGACCTGGCGACCCTGGACGACTACTCCGGCCCGGACTGGCCCGCCGACCGCCTGACCCTGGTCCACAGC
>NZ_RCVK01000139.1:0-24074 GCF_003667485.1 Micromonospora sp. BL1 | reverse complement strand
AGATGTGTCTAAGAGACAGCTCGTCCTCGCGATCATGAAGTTGGCCGGGACGAACCGGACGGTTCGCGCCGCCAACTTCATGATCGACGGGGAAAAAGTGGCTGGGACGGTCAGAAGACCTCCATGGGGGAGGGGGCGCGGTGCCAGGTGAAGGCCGGCGTCAGCGCGGTCAGCGTGTGCGGGATCAGCTCCTGGACGTGGCCGGCGGCGGCCAGCGCGTACGGGTTCGCGCCCCCGAGGTACAGCTCGCCGAGCGCGCGTACGTCACACGCCAGGCCGGCCGGGGCCGTGGTGGGCGTGCACTCCGCCCCGTCGCGCCCGCCGACCAGCCGCCAGCGGCCGGTGTTCTCCTTCAACAGCTCGTCGGTGACCTCGATCACCACGTCCACGTCGGTGGCGTAGCGCCGGGCGGCGAGCGCGGCCGGCACGTCCACCACCCGTACCCAGAGCGCGTCGGCGAGCTGCGGGGAGAGCTGGCGGGGCTCGTCCACCAGCCGCAACAGCGGCTCGTCCAGGGCCGCGATCGGGAACGACAGCCGGCGGGTCAGGTCGACCGAGAGCAGCAACCGCCAAAGCGCCGTGTACGCCTCCGGCGTCGCCGCCACCACCTCGCCGACCTGCACCTCGGCCTGCGGCCCGGTGGCCGACGAGTTGTCCTTCGTCCGGTAGAGCGCGTACCCGTCGAGGCCGTCGGCGCCCTCGTGCAGCAGCACCCGGCGCTCGGTGGCGCCGCCCCGGTGCGCCTTGAGGTCCGCCAGCACGTACGACCACCAGCGCTCGTCGCGGCGGGACCAGCCGGGACGTTCGGCGCGGACCCGCTCGTACAGCCGGGCCAGCTCGTCCCGGTGCGCGTCCGGACGGTCCAGACGCAGCCTGCCCTCGGCGGGTGCCGGGGCGGGCAGCCGCAGGCCGGTGGTGTCCACGGACAGGACGTAGCGCGGGGCCGCCGACCCGTAGCCGAAGCGGGGGTAGATGCGTCCCTCGCTGGCCCAGAGCACCGCGATCGGCTCCCGGCCGGCGTCGCGGACGTCCCGCAGCTGGCGGCGCATCAGCGTGGTGAGCAGGCCCCGCCGCCGGTGCGTCGGCGCGACAGCGACCATCGTCACGTGCGCGGCGGGCACCTCCGCGCCCGGCACCGCGAGCTCGCGGCTGAACGCGGCGGCGTGCGCCACCGCCGTCCCGCCGTCGCGGACCAGCAGCGACCGGTCCGGCTCGAAGATCGGGCGTTCCAGCGCCTGCACCTCGGGGTCGAGATCGCCGTGGAAGGCCAGCGCCAGCAGCGCCGCGATGTCGTCGAAGTCCTCGGCTCGGGATACCAGCACGTCAGTCACGGCACGTGTGTATCGCACGGTGACGGGGGTCGGCACCCTATTTGCGGGCTGGCTACCCTCGGAACGGAGGCCGGTATCGGTCGAGGGGGAGGACGGAAGATGGCGGACCAGACACAGCCGTGGGCCGAGCGCACCGTGGAGGTGCCGCCCCAGCCGGGGGTGGTGCCCCCGCAGCGGGACGCGTTCCAGCGCGGGGTGGCGGCGGTCGGTCAGCCGCGCCCGTCGCGTACGCCGCGCACCGAGCAGTTCCCCACGGTCGAGCAGCACGGCGACTGGGCGGCGGAGCCGGCGCCGCGCCGGCCGATGAGCTGGCACCTGGCCCAGGCGCGCAAGGGCGGCGAGCTGAGCGCCGCCGGCGCGCTGTTCGCGTTCGTGTGCTGGGGCATCTGGGCGATCTCCGGCCGGGGCAACCTGGTCGCCCCGCTGCTGACGTTCGTGCTCAGCCTGCTCACCGCGGTCGGCCTGTTCGCGCTGGCCCGGCTGCTCGGCCGGCTGATCCTGGAGCGGCAGTTCGGCCGGGTGCGCCGCAGCGCCAAGGGCGCCCACCTGGTGACCGCGTTGTTCCTGGTCGGCGTCGGTGTGGCCTATCTCCAGCAGACCGAGTGGGTGGTCTCCGCCTGGAACTGGGTGACCGGCAACTGAGCCCACCGGTCGTCCGTCCGGTACGCGCCGGACGGACGACCCGGGGCGTCGGCGTCAGAAGGTGGTCGGCGCGCCGGCCGTCTTGCAGGCGGCGTTGATGTCCTTGCTGGCCTTCTCCATGGCGGGGTTGTCGGCGGCGGTGCCCGGGTCGGCGGCCGAGCCGGCCTTGCCGGCCTCCGCGCCGAACTCCTTCAGGGCGGTGGCCGCCTTGCCGTCGCCGGCGGTCCCGGCCAGCTCGGTCACCCGGTTGCCGAGTTCGATCAGGATCGCGCCGGTCTGCTTCGTCAGGTCGCCGCCTCCCTGCACGACGGCCATGAGCTTCGTCCGCATGTCCTTGTTGATCTTCTCTGCGGCGGTGCAGAGGTCCTTGTCGTTCACGGCGGCCGCCGACGGCGAGGGGGCCGCCGTGGAGGGGGCCGCGGAGGCCGACGTGGCCGTCGGCCCGGCCGTGGTCGAGGGCTTCTCGTCGGCGCACGCGGCGAGGCCCAGCACGGCACAGGTCAGGAGGATCGGGATGATCCGGTTCGTTTTCACGTCTGGGCACGCTAGTCGATGCCCGTCATTGATCAAACCCGGTTTGCCGGGGTGGTCCGCGGGACGCACGGGCGGGCGGCATGCGTGCCGCCCGCCCGTGCCCGGCCGCGGTACGCCGCGACACCGGTCGTCGCTCCACCAGGACCGTGCTGCCTTACCCCGCCGCACGGGCTTCATCCGTCGCCCGTTGGGCTGAGCGCTCAGCCCTGCTCGTCGGCCTTCGGCGACGCGACCCGGGCCGCCGGGTCCTCGACGCCCGGCTCGCCGCCACCGGGGGCCACCATGCCGTCGTAGTTGTAGACCACGCCCTCGTCGCCGTGCTGCTTGGTGGTCCGGATGTAGCGGTGGATCATCCCGTCGATCTCGATCTCCACCAGGGCCTTGCCGTCCGTGTCCTGGCTGCTGCCGTCGCGGGGACCGCCCACCAGGTACGCCTTCGTGTTCGTCTCCATGTGCCCGCCCTACCCCCGTCCGGGCCGGCGGAAACGGCCGGGTCGGCGACCGCCCACCGCCGTGAGCGGCCGTTCAGCGAGCCGGGGCGTGCTTCCGGCGCACCGGCCCCGCCCGGCCGTCGTGCCGGCCCGGCGTCGCGGAGCAGCATGACGGCATGGGCGCGTATCGATCAGCGTACGAGCGGAGCATCGCCGACCCGGCCGGCTTCTGGCGGGACGCGGCGGCCGACATCGACTGGGTCATCCCGCCGGAACGCATCCTCGACGACTCGGCGGCGCCGCTGTACCGCTGGTTCCCCGACGGGGTGCTGAACACCTGCCACAACGCGCTGGACCGGCACGTCGCCGCCGGGCGCGGCGACCAGCCCGCGCTGATCCACGACAGCCCGGTGACCGGCACGGTCCGTACCCTCACCTACGCCGAACTGCTCGCCGAGACCGCCCGGTTCGCCGGTGCGCTGCGCCGGCTCGGCGTCGGCCGGGGCGACCGGGTGCTGCTCTACCTGGCGATGGTCCCAGAGGCGGTGGTCGCCATGCTGGCGTGCGCCCGGATCGGCGCGGTGCACTCCGTGGTGTTCGGCGGGTTTGCCGCGCACGAGCTGGCCGTCCGGATCGACGACGCGCGGCCGAAGGTGGTGGTGGCCACCTCCTGCGGCATCGAGGCCGACCGGGTGGTGCCGTACCACCCGATCCTGACCGCCGCACTCGACGAGGCCGCGCACGCGCCGGAGCGCTGCGTGGTGGTGCAGCGCCCGCAGGAGCCGGCCCCGCTGGTGCCGGGCCGCGACCTGACCTGGGCCGAGGTGATGGCGGACGCGGAACCGGCGCCGTGCGAGCCGGTGGCCGCCACCGACCCGCTCTACGTCCTCTACACCTCCGGCACCACCGGCCGGCCCAAGGGCGTGGTGCGGGACAACGGCGGGCACGCGGTGGCGCTGCGCTGGTCGATGCGCAACGTCTACGGCATCGAGCCGGGCGAGGTCTTCTGGGCCGCCTCCGACGTGGGTTGGGTGGTCGGCCACTCCTACATCGTGTACGCGCCGCTGCTCACCGGCGCGACGACTGTGCTCTACGAGGGCAAGCCGGTCGGCACCCCCGACGCCGGGGCGTTCTGGCGGGTCGCCGCCGAGCACCGGGTGGCCGCGTTGTTCACCGCGCCCACCGCGATCCGGGCGATCCGCCGCCAGGACCCGGACGGCAGCCACATCGACCGGTACGACCTGGGCGCGCTGCGTACCCTCTTCCTCGCCGGTGAGCGGCTGGACCCGGACACCTGGGCCTGGGCGGGGGCGCGGCTCGGCGTACCCGTGGTGGACAACTGGTGGCAGACGGAGACCGGCTGGCCGGTGGCGGCCAACCCGCGCGGCCTGGAGCCGCTGCCGATCAAGCCCGGGTCGCCGTCGGTGCCGGTGCCCGGCTACGACGTGCGCGTGGTCGACGGCGCGGGCCGGGACGTGCCGCCCGGCACGGACGGCTCGATCGTGATCCGGCTGCCGCTGCCGCCCGGCTGCCTGCCCACGCTCTGGGGTGACGACGAGCGGTTCGTCCGCTCCTACCTGTCGACGTTCCCCGGCCACTACCTGACCGGTGACGGCGGCCGGTTCGACGAGGACGGCTACCTGTACGTGATGGGCCGCACCGACGACGTCATCAACGTGGCCGGGCACCGCCTGTCCACCGGCGCGATGGAGGAGGTCCTGGCGACGCACCCGGCCGTGGCCGAGTGCGCGGTGATCGGCGTGGCCGACGCGCTCAAGGGGCAGGTGCCCAGCGGGTACGTGGTGCTCAAGGCCGGCGCCGACGTGGACCCGGACGCGCTCGCCGCGGAGCTGGTCGCGCTGGTCCGGCAGCGGATCGGCCCGGTGGCCGCGTTCCGCCGGGTCACTGTGGTGCCGGCGCTGCCGAAGACCCGCTCCGGGAAGATCCTGCGGCGCACCATGCGGGGCCTGGTGGAAGGGCGCGACGAGCCGGTGCCGGCGACCATCGACGACCCGGGCGCGCTCGCCGTCTTCCGCGATCTCGGCGCCACGAGCTGACGCGACCGGGCCGACCCGGCGCCGGACGGACGGTCCCCGGCCGGACTCCACCGGCCGGGGACCGCCTGCGGTCAGCGCCGGACCGGGTTGGCGGCGGCGTAGTCGCGGGCGACCCGGACCAGTTCCACCAGGCCGCCGGCGTACTCCTGCGCCTCGGCGTGCGCCTCGTCGAACGGCGGCTGGAAGCCGACGCCCTCCCACTGACCGGTGGCCTCGTTCCACCTGTCGTTGCCCACCTCGAAGTCCCAGGCGAAGATGCCCAGCTCGTAGTAGAGCTGGTCGGCCGAGTTGCCGGCCGCCGAGTAGAGCACGTCGGCGACCGGGCCGGTCTGCGACGGCCAGGTGACGGTGCCGCGCTCGGCCGCGATGGCGCCGACGATGCGCCGCGCGCTGCCCAGGAACAGCGTCGACTCGTCGATCGACGGGCGCGGCAGCGTCACCCGCCCGTCGGCCCTGTACGCCCCGGGCGGCCACATGAAGTAGCCGCCGTACGAGTGCACGTTCATCGCGAACTTGATGTTCGGGTGGGCCTTGGCCAGGTCGATCACGTTGCGGCTCTCCGGCTCGGACAGCTCCGCCGTGCCCGCGTAGTTGCCGGACAGGCAGTTCGCGCTCGCGCCCACGTACCCGTCGAACAGCGATCCGACCGTGTAGTTGCGGTTGACGTCGACGCCCCACATGGTGCGGTTCTTCGGGTCACGGGAGGCGCCGGTGCAGTGGTTGACCAGGTTCTTGCGCTGGAAGTTGTAGTCGTGGAACGAGTAGTTCGCGCCGTCCGGGTTGACGGTCGGGACGACGAACACGTCCACCTGCTCCAGCAGCTTGCGGGTCGCCGCGTCGGTACGCGCGTTCGCCAGCAGCCGCTCGGCGAACTCCAGCGTCACGAGCGGGGTCGCCCACTCGCGGGCGTGCTCCTGCGAGTACGCCAGCACGCCGATCCGGGAGCCGTCGCGGTGCTTGCCGATCCGCAGCGCCTGCACCGTCCACGGCCGGGCCGGCACCTCGGTGCCCTGCAAGCCGTCGTCGAGGCGGACCGGACCGGTCACCGGCATCGGCAGGCCGGCCGAGCCGTCCTCCACCGTGGCCCGGAAGCGGGCGCCCCGCGGGGCGTTGATCAGGGCGGCGACGTCGTCGGTGGTGCTCGTGACCTTGCCCGCGCCGTCGGTGGCCAGCGAGATGGTGAGCACCCGGTCCCGGTAACGCATGCTCAGCGGCCGGTTCGGCCGGCCCGGGTCGACGGTGCGCACCTGTACGCCGTTCATGCCCTGGTCGCCGAAGCGGACCGACTCGACCACGACGGCGGCGGCCGCCGGGTCGCCCAGGTAGGCGGCGGCGTTGCGGCGGTAGCCCTGGGTCTTGTTCGGCAGGTCGATGACGTCGACCAGGTCGCGGTACTGGCGGCCGAGCCGGGCGATGCGCGCCTTGATGTCCACGGGCGTCAGGTACGCGTCGATGAAGTCCTTCTGGTAGCCGGCCGGCTGCGGCGGCGGGGTCGCGTTCGGCCAGAGCGACGGCGTCACCGGCCGGCTCGTGCCGCCCAGCGTGGAGGTGGCGGTGAGCTGCACCGGGCGGCTCGGCACCGGCTGCGGCAGCGCGTAGTGGTACTGGTACTCGCCCGAGTCCTCGAAGCGGTACAGCGGGAACGAGCCGGTGGCGCCGTCGGCCGTCCGCCAGGTGACAGTGATCTCGACGTCCGGGTCGTCGGTGGCGGTGGTGGCGACCTGGGCCTGGAGGAACGTCCGGCCGCCGGTGGTCCACCAGTACGCCTGGAGGAACTGGAGCGTGTCGACGGCGGCGGCGCCGCTCGTACGCAGCCCGGCGCGGGTGCGGTCCTGCGCGGCGCGGCGGCTCTCGGCCAGGTGCCGGGCACCGTCGTCGGCGCGCTGCACCACCTGCACGGCGGTGGCCCCCTGCCGGGTGAGGTCGGTGAGCTGCCGTCCGGTGAGGACCAGGTCGGCGATCCACTCGCCGTCGCGGGAGCGGGGACGGTTGGCCAGGTCGGCGCCGCCCGCGACCAGGCGGTCGAGCTGCGCCCGGTCGGCGAGCTGCATGCGGACCAGAGCGGTCTCGGTGGGGGCGAGCGTGATCGCGGGGGAGGGCGGTGCGGCGGCGCCCGGCCCGGGATGGGCCAGCGCCGCGGCGATCAGGATGCTGGTGGTGGCGAGTGCGGTCCACCGTCGTCGGACGAACACGGGGCCTCCTGACGGACGTCGATCTCTCTGCCGTTCACACCAACCGAGGCATCGATCGCTGTCAAGCTCACTTCCGGTCAGCCGGCGAACCGGTACAACCGGAACTCCTTGTCCGCGCCGCACACCAGCATCTCCGTGTTCCACGAACAGGACTCGCTGCGGATCTGCTTCAACTGCCCCATCTCGACCGGCTTGCCGTCCACCGCCGTCCCGGCGAGGACCCGGTCGTCCTCGTACGCGCTCGGCGTCTCGGAGAAGATCAGCAGATTTCCGGCGTCCAGCCGGACCGCCACCCCGTCCCGGTCGCGCATCACCACCGCGCCGTCCGGCGCGAACAGCGTCACCGCGTCCGGTGAGTCCCGCCCGGCCAGCACGTGCTCACCGACCGGCACCAGCGACTCGGCGCGCGGCGCCGGCCACTGCCGGGTGCCCTCACCCTCGGTCGCCGCCACCACCCGGGTGTCGTCGGCGCCGCTGCCGGGAGTCTCCAGCAGGCACACGCGACGTTCCCCGCAGGTGACGAGATCCTTCACCCGGCCGCCCTGCTCCGGCGCCTCGTACAGCACGCTGGGCGTGCCGAGACCGCCCAGGTCGTACGCGAGCAGCCGCAGGCCACGATCGTTCTCCGCCACGTACAGCCGGTCGTCGCGGGCGGCCATCGGATCGTCGAGGCCGGCCATGTTGCCCCGCTCCTTGAGGACCTTCCCGCTGCGCATGTCCAGGACCCGGACCGAGCGGTCCGCGCCGACCTGCACGAGCCGGTCCGCCTTCCCCGCCCACGGCGCGAGCGGCGCGCCCTCGGCGTCGGCGGGGCCGTCCAGTGCCGCGCCCGTGCGTACCGGGACGACCTTCGTGCGCGCGTCGCCGTACTCGGTGCGCGGGTTGCGCCGCTCCCACCGCTGGCGGCCGTCGTCCAGCCGCAGCCCGACCAGGCGTTCGCCGGTGCGGTCCAGCCGGACGATCGTGTCGGGCCCGAGGTACAGGGTGTCGTCGCGGCCGACGTCGGTCTGCCAGCGCTGCTTGCCGGAGTCGCCGTCGAGCACCGCGAGCACGCGCGGGGTGCCGCTGCCGGTGGCGTCGCCGAGGACGAGCAGCCCGTCGGGCAGCGCCCGGATCCCCGCCCACCGCTGCGCGGCCGCGTCGGTCCGCTTCTCCCAGACCGTCTTCCCGGTGGCCGCCTCGACGGCCGTCACGTGCAGGTGGTCGTCGGGCAGCGAACGGACCAGGTAGGCGCGTTCCCCGAGCGTCGCGGTGAACATCTGGTCCGGCCGCGTGTCACCGGCGGACACCGTCCTCACCAGCTCGGCCGTGTGGAAGTCAAGCGCCGGGTGCCGGTCCCGGAAGACCCAGAGCAGCACCGCCGCCGCCGCCACGGCGACGACCACGAGACCCGCGCCGAGCGCGATCAACCGGCCGCGCCGTGGCCGGCCGCCGCCGGGCCGGACACCGCCCGGGGCGGGGGAGAAGGGCGCCCCGGGTACGCCTGGACCGGGCCCCGCCGGCGGCCATCCTCCACCGGGCGGGGGCGGCGGCATCCCGGGTACGCCGGGTCCGGCGTGGTGCGCGGCGGGCGCTGCCCCCGGCACGAAACCGGGGGCGCCCGGAGTGCCGTCGTACCTCGGGTGCGGGACCGGGCTCCCGGCGAGCGGCGTGCCGTCGTACCTCGTGGGGGACGTCGGGCCGACGGGCCCGTCGGCGACCAGCGTGCCGTGCGGACCGGCGGGCGCCGCGTCCGCTCCGCCGAACGGCGCGGTCGGGTTCGGCCTCGTCGCACCGGCGGGGACCGTGGCCGCGGTGGCGTCCGCAGCCGAACCGGCGCCCACGCCGACCAGGAACAGGCCGGACAGTTGCTCGGGGCGCAGCCCGGCGGCGGCGGTCACCTCCCGGGTCTCCGTCACCGCCCGGGCCAGCAGCGGCGCGGCCAGGCGTTCGAAGTCCTCCCGGGACAGCGGGACCGCCGCCTCCACCCCCGGTACGGCGACCGGCGCCACCATGGCCCGGGACAGCATCTCCTTGGCGCCGCGCACGTTGTCCCAGAGTTGCTGGCGGTCCCGCCGCTCGGCGGTGCTCGCCGGAGCGGTCAGCCGGGCCCACTCGCGCGGGTGGACCGGGCCGACCAGCTCGCCGAGCCGTCCGAGCAGGGCCGCGTCCAGGTCGAGACCGCCGAGGTCGGGGATCCCGCCGGTGGCGACCAGCTGGAAACCGGAGTCGCCCCACGGGTCGGCGCCCTCGTTGCGCAGCACCGCCACGTCGAGCGTGCCGCCGCCGAAGTCGAACACCGCCACCGAGCCGCCCACCGGCACCGGCCGGCGCAGCACCTGCGTGAAGTAGCGCGCGGCGGCCACCGGCTCGCGCAGCAGGCGGGTGCCGGGCGCGATCGGCCCGGCCAGCGTGTGCTCGGCCGCGGCCGGCCAGCCGGCGAGTTCCAGCGCGTCGTGCAGCACCTGACGGCGGGCCGGCGTCCAGGCCGCCGGGTGGGTGACCACCGCCGGGGGCAGCATCCCGACCGCCGCCACCGCCGCGTCCGCGACCGCGCGCAGCGTCGCGGCCAGCAGCTCCGCCGGCCGGTACGCCCGCCCGCCCAGCTCCACCGTCTCCTCGTCGACCCGGCGCTTCGGGTTCGGCTCGTAGCCGGCCGGGTCGGCCTGGGCCAGGCGCTGCGCGTCCCGCCCGACGTGCAGGTGACCGTCCGCGTCGGCGTGGACGCCGGACGGCAGGATCGGGTGGCCGTCGACGAGCACCGGCCGGGTCCGCCCGTCCGGCCAGCGCAGCACCGCCACGGTGTTCGAGGTGCCGAGGTCCACGCCGAGGGCGAAACCGTCCTGCTGGCCTGCCATCCGCGGCTACCTCCACCACCCGACGAGGATGTCCGGCCCGCATCGTACGCAGGCCGCGCCGCCGCGCCGCCCACCCGGCCCGGGAATGGACTGGCCGGTACGACGCTCGGCCGCATACCGTCACCGTCATGAAGGTGATCTCCGTGAACGTGGGCCGACCGCAACCGAACCCGTGGAAGGGGATCGGGGCCACCGGCATCGACAAGCGGCCCGTGGACGGTCGCGTCGCCGTCACCGCGCCCGGCCCCAAGGGCACCGGCGACGTCGGGCTCGCCGGTGACCGGGTCTACGACGTCGCCCACCACGGCGGCACCGACCAGGCGGTCTACGCGTACGCGCGGGAGGACCTCGACCACTGGGAGGCCGAGCTGGGCCGCCCGCTCGCCGACGGCAGCTTCGGGGAGAACCTGACCACCACCGGGCTGGACGTCAACGGCGCGCGGATCGGCGAGCGGTGGCGGATCGGGCCGGACCTGGTGCTGGAGGTCTCCTGCCCGCGCATCCCCTGCGGCACGTTCCAGGGGTGGCTGGGCGAACGCGGCTGGATCAAGCGGTTCACCCAGGAGGTACGGCCCGGGGCGTACCTGCGGGTGGTCACGCCGGGCAGCGTCGGCGCCGGGGACCCGGTCGAGATCGTGCACCGGCCCGACCACGACGTGACTGTGGCGCTGGTGTTCCGGGCCACGATGCTGGAGCCGGAGCTGCTGCCCCGGCTGCTGGTCGCCGACGCGCTGCCCGCGGAGGACATGGCGCAGCTCCGCCGCCGCCTGTCCTGACCGGCGGACGGTCAGGGGTGTCCGCCTCCGGCCCGCCGCCTGGCCGCCACCACCAGCCCGGCGGCGAGTACCGCCACTGTCGCGCCGCCGACGATCCACCAGAGGCCGGGGACGTGCCGTCCCGCGACCTGCGTCCGCTCCACCGAGGCGGCGGACGGGGTGGCGGCGAGGGCCGGGGCCGAGATCTCGCGGATCCCGGCGCACAGCCCGGTTTCCCCGGCTGACGAGTTCACCCGGTACCGGGCGCCGACGCGGAAGCCGTAGCCGCAACTCTCCTCGCTGCGCGACACCTTCAGGCCGAGCGTGTCCCCGACCCCGGCGCCGCCCTTCTCGACCGAGTCGACGGTGATCCGGACCCCGCGGTCGGTCACCTCCGAGACGGTGCCGACGACGATGCTGTCCGCCCGCTCGTCCCGCTCGGTCGTGGACAGGGCGCACGAGCAGGCCCACGCGGGTTCGGCGGGCGACATGACCACGACCAGGCCGAGCGCGGC
The DNA here is from genome assembly GCF_003667485.1 of Micromonospora sp. BL1. Lineage (NCBI taxonomy): Bacteria > Bacillati > Actinomycetota > Actinomycetes > Micromonosporales > Micromonosporaceae > Micromonospora > Micromonospora sp. BL1. Next base: position 12,780 of record NZ_RCVK01000139.1, on the reverse strand, counting down.
CAGGGCGACGACGAGCAGGGCACGAAGTCTCATGGCCGCTTCGACGCCGCCGGACACCAGTCGGTTCCGCGCCCGCTTGACGTCAACCGGACTTCAGGTCGGACGCTTGCGGACGTGCTGAACTCCGTACTCGACGAGGCGTACGAGCGCGTACGCCACACCGGTCCCGAGCGCGACGGGTGGCTGTCCAACCACGTGCCGATGGCGGCGGAGGCCCTGGTGCGCCACGGGCATGAACGAGCTGTGCACCGCTGGATCGACGCGTACGCCGACCGGCTGGAGGAACGCCCGCGCGGCATCCGGCGCATCGCCGCCGACGAGTGGCGCGACCCGCTCGGCGACCCGGTGCGTACCGGCGACTGGCTCGACCTCTTCGACCGCGAGCTGGCCGGCGACCCGTGGCGCGACGTGCTGGCCCGGTGGTGGCCACGACTGCTGCCGGGCATCGCCGCCGGCGCCACCCACGGCGTCATCCGCGTCGGCCACGCCGTGCGCGCGCTGCTCGACGCCGAGAACGCACCGCGCGTGGCCGAACTCGGCCAGGGGCTCGCCTACTGGGCCGCCCGCTGGCAGCCGCTCGCCCCGCCCGGCGCCGGGCCGTACCCCGGAACCGACGCCCGGTCCGCGCTCGACGCCGTGCCGCGCGTACCCGATCAGCGGTTCGGCATCCGGTCCCGCCTGGCGCAGCTGGCAGACCTGGACCGGTGGCCGGCCGCCGCGGCGGCCGTGCCCGGCGACGCCGCCGACGACGTGCCCACCCGGCTCGCCGCTGTCGTCGACGCCGCGGTGGTCCGGCACGGCACGCACGGGTACGCCAGTCCCGTGATGCTCGTGCACGCCGCCACCGCGCCGAACGCCGTCCTGCGTACCCTGCCGGCCCTGCCGCCGGCGCTGTGGCCCCCGAGCCTGGCCGCCGCCTGGGCGGCGACCGCCGCCGTCACCGCGGCCTACGCCCCGGCCGAGGCCCGTTCCCTCCCGCCGGCCGCCGGGCCGGAACTCGACGAGGCCGTGGCGCGGGCGCTGGACACCGGGGACGCGCACGCGATCAAATTCGTCGACACCCTGAGCGATGCGTACGCCCGCAGGGCCGACCCGGCCCTGCTCGCCGTCGCCGCCCGATCCGTCGAGCAGATCGCCGCCGACTGAACACGTGGAGGGCCGATGACACCCGACGACGAAGCGTTCCTGCGCCGCGCCGTGGAACTCGCCGACCGGGCCGGCGCGTCCGGCGAGCGGCCGTTCGCGTCGCTGCTCGTCGGCGCGGACGGCACCGTCCTGATCGAGGACCACAACACGGTGGTCTCCGACCGGGACGTCACCGCCCATCCGGAGCTGAAACTGGCCCGCTGGGCCGCCCGGCAGCTCGCCCCCGAGGCGGCGGTCGCCACCACCATGTACACCAGCTGTCAGCCCTGCCCGATGTGCACCGTGGCGATCAACGCGTCCGGCCTCGGCCGGGTCGTGTACGCGTTGTCCACCGAACAGTTCGAGCAGGTCAAGCCGGCGACTTCGGCGCCGCGTCCGGTGCGGTACGACGGGCCGGCGCTGTTCGACGAGGCACGCCGGCCGGTCGAGGACCACTACTAGCACCGGGGCGACGGTGGACGCGCCACGGCGGAGCACCGGGTCGAGCGGCGCTGTGGCCTCCGGCGTCGCTACATGGCCGTATGGTGGCCGCCCCTGCTGCGAGGAAGCGGCTGGGCCGAGATGTGGAGATGGTGGAATCGTGATCGCACCGGAATCGGCGCGGCAGATCGCCGAAGAGTTCCTGGACACCGAGATCCGATACCGCTTCTCCCATTCGGTCGTCATCGTGGACGACGCCGTGAAGGAACTCGACGACGTGTACGTGTTCCCCTACGACGGGAAGGCGTACGTCGAAACCGGCGACTGGCGCGAGGCGATGGCCGGCAACTCTCCGGTCGCGGTGGACAAGCGAACGGGCGAAGCCCGCTTCTCTGCCTGAACGCGGAGATCGCCTGCCCACGCACCGGGGTGCCGGCACCGTCGTCACGCGGGGCACCGCGGACGGTGCGCGACGCCTACGCTGTGCCGCACGGCGACAGGGGGTGGGCCGGTGGGGCGTCGGCCGGGGTACGTCGCGATGGCGCTGCTCGGCGCGCTGCTGTTCGGTACGGCCGGCCTGGCCCTCGGGTCCTGGTACGGCGGCCGGGGCACCGAGCCGCTGAGCGCCGAGGCAACTCGGAGCGCGCCCGGCGAACTGCTTCCCGGTGTCGAGCCGAGCGGCGCGACGACAGTGCAGGGCTACCGGTACGGCGTCTGGCTGGCCGCCGACGACGTCGGCGGGAGCCGGATCGAGTTCCAGTACGGCGACGGCGCCGACTGCGCGCTGTCCGAGCTGATGCGGCGGGCCGCCGAGAGGCGCGGATGGCGGGAAATCCGTCGCGTGCCGGGGCGCCTCGTGCGACGGCTGGCGGGCCGAGCGAGACGGGATGACGGTCACGCTCACCCATCCGGCGCACGGGTCGAGGCTGAGCATCACGCAGTCCGCCCCCGGAGGGTTCCGCGCCGCCACGATCACCGGCACCCTGCTCGGCGCCGTCGCCGGTGCGGTGCTGTTCCGGGTGGTGGCACGGGGTCGTCGGCCCGTACCCCTGCTGGTCGGCACCCTGGTGACCGTCGCCCTGTTCCCGGGGGCCGCCCTCACCTGGATGGATCTGGCCGCGAATCGGCTCGCCGAGCCGGTGTGGCCCGTCTGGCGCGGGCTCGCTCCCGTGCTGGTGCCGCTCTGGCTCGTGCTCCTTCTGATCGGCGTGATCGTCCTCACGAGGCGACGGGATCCGGCCGTGCCCGTCACCGATCCGGTCGCTACTGGTCATGCGGGCTGATCAGTGGATGCCCGACTCGTCGTACGGCACGCAGTCCCACAGGGTGTTCGCACGCTCGCGGACGACCGCGAACACCGGCCGGGACAGCACTACGTCGCCCGCCCGCTGGACGCGCACGACGATCCCCAGTTCGTCGGAGGCCGGATCGCCTTCCGGGGCGTACTGCGACGCGATGCCGCGCGCCAGCACGTAGCTCAGGAACTGCTCCTCCAGCCGGGACGGCACACGTCCGACCAGCCTGATTCCGTCCAGCGTCACCTGTGGGCCGTGCCGCGCATCGACGACCACGCAGAACAGACCCTCTGTCTTGCCGTAATAGGCCGTGACGGCGGTGGCATGGGCAGGGACGCACGCGTTGCGGAACTCCGCCTTCTTCGGCTGGTCAAAGTCGTGTTGTGCGACGGAGACCGATGCAGCGAACCCGGGTAGCGCCTCGACGGCCTCGTCGTGGCTCATGCCGAACCGCAGAGGTCCCACGCTGACCGACGGCGTGTACGTCCACTGCTCTCGCTCTGCCTCGGTCAGGACATGCCAGGGGCTTGTCATGAGTCAGCCACTCCCATCTCGTTCGTGGCCGCAGGGTTCGTGCTCGGCCTGGCTCTCCGCCAGCGGGTGCCGATGAGCCTTCGGTTGCTCGCCCATTCTCCGGACGGCTGCGTTGCGCCGAAGCCCGGAAGCGGCCCGGGAACTAGAACGCGACTCCAGGGTGCGGGCTAGCCTGACCGCCGTGACGTCGATCGAGCAGCTTGAACGGGACGTCTGGCCGGACCCCGGCCCGGAGGCCACGTCTCTCATGAGGCGCTGCGTGGAGCTACGACGCAAGCCGCTGGCTGAGTTCACTGTCGAAGACCTGCGCATCATGCTCGGGCAGGAAATCGGCGTTCCTGCTCTGCTGCCTCTCGCGTTGCAGGTCCTGCTTCGCGATCCGTTGGCGGAGGGCGACTACTACCCGGGTGACCTGCTCGCCAACGTGCTGCGGCTCCCCGAGCCGGCGTGGTCGGGCCTGCGAGCCGAACGGGAGCGGCTGCGCTCTGTCCTGGCCGAACTTGTCGCCGGTCGCCCGTTCTCCGACCCGGACCCTGAACCTCGCGAGCCGGACCGGCACCTGCGCGACGCCGTCTTGCGGTTCCTCGGTCGATGAGAGCGGCGGAGGTCATCTGCCGGCGAGGTGCTCTGGTGGCATCATCGATCCGTGCCTGTGATCGAAGTTGTCCTCGGTGACATCACCCGAGAGGACGTCGATGCCGTCGTTACCGCGGCGAATGAGTCGCTGCTGGGTGGCGGCGGTGTGGACGGGGCGATTCATCGTGCAGCCGGACCGCGGCTGGCCCAGGCGGGTGCCGCGCTGGCACCGTGCGATCCGGGCGATGCGGTCGCCACGCCGGCGTTCGATCTGGACCCACCGGTACGCCATGTCATTCACACCGTCGGCCCGGTGTGGGAAGGCGGCGGCTACGGTGAGGCCGACGTCCTGGCGTCGTGCTACCGGCGCAGCCTCGAGGTTGCCGATGAGATCGCCGCTCGCCGGGTCGCCTTCCCCGCCATCGCTACTGGTGTCTACGGGTTTCCGGGGGACCAGGCAGCGAAGATCGCAATCTCGACCATCAGAGCGACACCGACGAACGTCGAGCACGTCCGCCTGGTCGCCTTCGACCAGGCCACGTACGAGCTGCTGGTTTCGGCGCTCCAGGGTTCCGGCCGTTGAGTTCGTGAGGCGGGTTCTCGCCGGCGGCCAGAGCAGCTGACGGCCACGGATGGCCCGAGCGGGGGAGCCGCCGACCGGCCCAGGATCGGGGATGCAGCCCCTGACCGGGGCCGGAGGCTGTTGGAGCGGGCGACGGGAATCGAACCCGCACCGTCAGTTTGGAAGACTGAAGCTCTGCCATTGAGCTACGCCCGCGAGCGCCCCACCACAGCAGGGCGCGCCGACAGCGTACCGAATCACCCCCGCCGCCGTGCAGCGCGTACCCCGCGCACGCCGCCGACCGTCAAGATCCACACAACTTCGGCGAGGTGGCGCCTTCCTACGCCCCGGACCCAGCCACTTCCCCGAGGTGGCGCCCGACGCCACCCCGGCGCCACCCCGACGCCACCCCGGCGGCACCCGGTCACCCGCGCGGGCGGCCGGACGGCATACACTCTTCGTCGCCACCGGGGTGTGGCGCAGCTTGGTAGCGCACTCGCTTTGGGAGCGAGGGGCCGTGGGTTCAAATCCCGCCACCCCGACTGTCGTTCGCGACCGGATCGTCCCGGGAACCGCCGGTTTTTTCCGCGCGGTACCCGGGCCCTGCCGATGCCGTCGGCCGGCTCGCCTACACTCGATGCGCGCAATCACGCCCCAGACTGAACACCCAGATCCGTCAAGGAGTACGCCTGTGAAGAGCACCGTCGAGACTCTGAGCCCGACGCGCGTGCGGCTCGCCATCGAGGTGCCGTTCGTCGAGCTCGAGCCGAGCCTCAAGAAGGCGTACCGGGAGATCGGCCAGCAGGTCCAGGTTCCCGGCTTCCGCCGGGGCAAGGTTCCCAGCGCGGTGATCGACCAGCGGGTGGGCCGGGGGACCGTCCTCAACGAGGCGATCCAGGAGGCCATCCCGCAGAACATCCTCGCCGCGGTCCGGGAGCACGACCTGAAGACGCTCGGCCGTCCCGAGGTCGACATCACCGAGTTCAACGATGGCGACTCGCTCAACTTCACCGCCGAGGTGGACGTCCGGCCGGAGATCACCCTGCCGGACCCGGCCACCATCGAGGTGACCGTCGACGAGATCGAGATCGCCGACAGCGAGATCGACGAGCAGATCAACAGCCTGCGCGAGCGGTTCGCCACGCTGAAGACCGTCGAGCGGGCCGCCCAGGAGGGCGACTTCGTGCAGATCGACCTGAACGCCACGGTCGACGGCGAGGAGGTCCCGGGCGGTTCGGCGAGCAACATCTCGCACGAGGTGGGCAGCAAGCAGCTTCTGCCGGGTCTGGACGAGGCGCTGGTCGGCCTGGCCGCCGGCGACAGCACCACCTTCACCACGCAGCTCGTCGGCGGCGACTTCGCCGGCCGTGATGCAGACGTGGCGGTGACCGTCCGCACGGTCAAGGAGAAGGAGCTCCCCGAGCTCAACGACGACTTCGCGCAGATGGCCAGCGAGTTCGACACCATCGACGAGCTGCGCGGCGACCTGCGGGAGCGGGTCACCCGGGGCAAGCAGGTCGAGCAGATCTACGCCGCCCGTGACAAGGCCCTGGAGCAGATGGTGGCCGCCGCCGAGGTGCCGGCGCCCGAGGGCGTCGTCAAGGAGGAGGTCGAGAGCCGCAAGGCCGCGATGGTCGACCAGCTCGAGCGCATCGGCGCCTCCCTGGAGGAATACCTCGCGGCGGAGGAGAAGACCGAGGAGCAGATCGACACGGAGCTGACCGAGGCGGCGACCGACGGCGTCAAGATCCAGCTCCTGCTGGACACCCTGGCCGACGCCGAGGACGTGCAGGTCTCCGACGACGAGTTCGGTCACGAGATCGTGCACCGGGCGCAGCGCGCCGGCATGGCCCCGCAGCAGTACTACGACCAGCTGGTCCGCTCCGGCGCCGCCGCGGCCGTCTTCGGCGACGTCCGCCGGGGCAAGGCGCTCGCCGCGGTGATGGAGAAGATCAAGATCAAGGACTCGGCGGGCAACGAGGTCTCCCTCGACGCGCTGCGGGCCCAGAACGAGGCCGAGCACGACCACCAGCACTGATCATCGGGGGTGTCGGCCGCCGTCCCGCGCTGCGCGCCGGGAGGCGGCCGAAACCCTTTCCGGGGTACGCCGTGCGGGTGACTGCGCTGAGAGCGAACAGTGCCCCGACCGGGAGTACGCCTCCCGGCTGAGCGGTTAGTGTCGGGTAGGACGGTACGGAGAGCGAAGGGCTGCCATGACCGACATGCACATCCCCAAGAAGTCGCTCCGGGTGAACGAGGCCCGCGGTGGCGACTCCATTGGCAACCTCGACGACTCGGTCTACAACCGGTTGCTCAAGGAACGGATCATCTTCCTGGGCAGCGAGGTGAACGACCAGGTGGCCAACCGCATCTGCGCGCAGCTCCTGCTGCTCGCCGCGGAGGACCCGGACCGCGACATCTTCCTCTGGATCAACTCGCCGGGTGGCTCGGTCTACTCCGGCATGGCGATCTACGACACCATGCAGTACATCGACAACGACGTCTCGACCGTGGCGATGGGCATGGCCGCCTCGATGGGCCAGCTGCTGCTCTGCGCGGGCACCAAGGGCAAGCGCTACGCCCTGCCGCACGCGCGGATCATGATGCACCAGCCGTCGGGCGGCCTCGGCGGCACCGCGTCGGACATCGCGATCCAGGCCGAGCAGATGCTCTACACCAAGCGGATGTTCCAGGAGCGGGTCGCGTTCCACACCGGCCAGTCCCAGGCGCAGATCGAGGCGGACTCGGACCGTGACCGCTGGTTCACCGCCCAGGAGGCCATGGACTACGGCTTCATCGACAAGGTGATCATCGGGGCCGCGCAGGTTCCGGATGGCGCCGGGACCCTGAGCTGACCGAGGAGCTGACGATGACCGACCTGAGCCTGCCGCCCCAGTTCGCGGCTGTGCACAACCGCTACGTCCTGCCGTCGTTCGTCGAGCGCACGTCGTACGGGATGAAGGAGTCCAACCCGTACAACAAGCTCTTCGAGGACCGGATCATCTTCCTCGGCGTGCAGGTGGACGACGCGTCGGCCAACGACGTGATGGCCCAACTGCTGACGCTGGAGGGCACCGACCCGGACCGCGACATCATCATGTACATCAACTCGCCCGGTGGCTCCTTCACCGCCATGACGGCGATCTACGACACCATGCAGTACGTCCGCCCGGACATCCAGACCGTCTGCCTCGGGCAGGCGGCGAGCGCGGCGGCGGTGCTGCTCTCCGCGGGCACCCCGGGCAAGCGGATGGCGCTGCCCAACTCCCGGATCATCATCCACCAGCCGGCCACCGAGGGTGGCTACGGTCAGGGCTCGGACATCGAGATCCAGGCGCGGGAGATCCTGCGGATGCGGACGCAGCTGGAGGACATGCTGTCCCGGCACTGCAACCGCCCGATCGAGCAGGTTCGCAAGGACATCGACCGTGACAAGATCATGACGGCCGAGGAGTCCAAGGAGTACGGGCTGGTCGACACGATCCTGACCAGCCGCAAGAAGGGTCTGCTGGCGTCGCACGCCGCGGGCTGAGCAACGTGTGGTCGGAGGTCGGTCGGGGTATCGTTCCCGGTCGACCTCTGACACACCCGTTTTGGGGGTCGGAGAAAACCCGGCCACCGGGTAACGTCGGGTCTGTACCGCTCCGCCGGTCGGATCAGGTGGAGCCGACAGCATGGTGGGACGACAGGACGAACGGGCGCTCCGGCGCCCGCAGGTCAGGGCCGGCGTTCCGGCCGACGAGTGCAGGGAGAACGTAGGTGGCACGGATCGGTGACGGCGGCGACCTACTCAAGTGCTCCTTCTGTGGCAAGTCGCAGAAGCAGGTCAAGAAGCTCATCGCGGGCCCTGGTGTCTACATCTGCGACGAGTGCATCGATCTCTGTAACGAGATCATCGAAGAGGAGTTGGCCGAGTCCGGCGAGGTGAAGTGGGAAGAGCTTCCCAAGCCGATGGAGATCTGCCAGTTCCTCGACAACTACGTCGTCGGTCAGGAGCAGGCCAAGAAGGCGCTCGCCGTCGCGGTCTACAACCACTACAAGCGGATCCAGGCCGAGGCGGCCGGCGCGCCGGGCTCCGGCACCGACGGCGTCGAGCTGGCCAAGTCCAACATCCTGCTGCTCGGCCCGACCGGCTGCGGCAAGACGCACCTGGCGCAGACGCTCGCCCGGATGCTCAACGTCCCGTTCGCGATCGCCGACGCCACCGCGCTCACCGAGGCGGGCTACGTCGGTGAGGACGTCGAGAACATCCTGCTGAAGCTCATCCAGGCCGCCGACTACGACATCAAGCGCGCCGAGACCGGCATCATCTACATCGACGAGGTCGACAAGATCGCCCGTAAGTCGGAGAACCCGTCGATCACCCGCGACGTCTCCGGCGAGGGTGTGCAGCAGGCGCTGCTGAAGATGCTCGAAGGCACTGTCGCCAACGTGCCGCCGCAGGGCGGGCGTAAGCACCCGCACCAGGAGTTCATCCAGATCGACACCACGAACGTGCTGTTCATCTGCGGTGGCGCGTTCGCCGGGCTCGACCAGATCATCGAGGCGCGCACCGGCTCCGGCGGCACCGGCTTCGGCGCCCGGCTCCGGTCGGTGTCCGAGCGGTCGACCGACGACATCTTCAGCCAGGTCATGCCGGAGGACATGCTGAAGTTCGGGCTCATCCCCGAGTTCATCGGCCGGCTTCCGGTGATCACCAACGTGCGCAGCCTCGACCGCAGCGCCCTGGTGCGGATCCTGACCGAGCCGCGCAACGCGCTGGTCCGGCAGTACCAGCGCCTGTTCGAGCTGGACGGCGTCGAGCTGGAGTTCGAGCCGCCCGCGCTGGAGGCCATCGCCGACCAGGCCATGCTCCGCGGCACCGGTGCCCGCGGCCTGCGGGCGATCATGGAAGAGGTGCTCCTCTCCGTGATGTACGAGGTGCCGAGCAACCCCGACGCCGCCCGGGTGCTGATCACCCGCGAGGTCGTCCTGGAGAACGTCAACCCGACGATCGTGCCCCGCGAGTTCACCGGCCGGCGCCGGCGGGACCGCGAGGAGAAGTCGGCCTGACCCGCCGTTCGCGACCGCGCCCGGGTCAGCTCGGGCGCGGTCCGCGTGAACGGGTCCGCCGGTCCCATTCGCCCGACGGGGTGACCACCACCATCATCAGGCGCACCGGTTCGTCACCGGCCGTGCGGTAGCCGTGTTCCCGGTCGGCGTGGAACTCGACAGTCTCGCCGGCGCGTACCTCGTGGTCGACGCCGTCGACTGTGACAGTGGCGGCGCCGTCGAGCACGTGCAGGATCTCCCGGGTGCCGTGGGCGTGGTCGGAGGACTGCAGCGCCTCCCCGGGTTCCATCCGCCAGTCCCACAGCTCGACCAGGTCGGGTTCGCCGAGTCCACTGAGCAGACGCGCGAGGCCGCCGTGGGGGCCGCGCCACAGCACCGGTGCCTCGTCCGCCGCGCTGACCCGTACGGTGCTCTCCTCGGCGGGCTCCAGCAGCCGGGCGATGCTGACGCCGAACGCGTCGGCGACCCGGCAGAGCGTGCCGATGCTGGGGTTGGTCCGGGCGCCCTCGATCTGCACCAGCATGCCCTTGCTGACCCCGGACCGGCCGGCCAGTTCCTCGAACGACCAGCCACGGGCGGCGCGTAGCTCACGTACCTGACGGGCGACAGCGGAGGTCACCGCGCCGACCCGTCCGCTTGCGTCGGTCATCACACTGTCCTTCACGGTCACTATTGTGGTACGACTGCGGGGTGCTCCCCATTGTCCTCGCCGCCGTGTCCGCGCTCGCCTTCGGCACCGCCGACTTCGCCGGCGGCAAGGCGTCCCGGCGCGCCGACCCGATCGCCGTGACAGTGGTGTCGCAGATCCTCAGCGTTCCGCTGCTGCTCGTCCTCGTCCTCGTGGTGCCCGGCTCGCCGAGCCCGCTCGACCTGGGATGGGGACTGCTCGCCGGCGTGGCGGGCGCGGGTGGCGTCATGCTGCTCTACCGCGCGCTCGCCACCGGCGTGATGGCCGTCGTCGCCCCGGTCACCGCGATCACCGCGGCGATCGTGCCGATCGTCGCCGGCCTGGTCCTCGCCCACTCCCCGGGCGCCGTCGCGCTCGGCGGCGCCGGGCTCGCCGTGGTCGCCATCGGGCTGGTCAGCCTTGGGGAGCGCGGCGCGGCGCGCCGCGTCTCCGGCCGCGTGCTCGGCATGGCGCTGGCCGCCGGACTGCTCTTCGGCATCTTCTTCGCGCTGCTCGGCCAGGCCGACGAGGCCGCCGGCATGTGGCCGGTCCTGGCGGTACGCGTCAGCTCGATCGCGTTCGGCCTCGCGCTCGCCGTCCGCACCGGCGCACGACTGCGCCTGGGACGGCGGGTCCTCGGCTGGGCCGCGGCGGCCGGTCTGCTCGACTCCGCCGCGAACGCGCTCTTCCTCGCCGCGGCGGGCCGGGGGCACCTGAGCGTGGTGGCCGCCATCGCCTCGCTCTACCCGGCGAGCACCGTCCTGCTCGCGCTCGCCGTCGACCGGGAACGACTCCGGCCGGCACAGGTCGCGGGGCTCGGCTTCGCCGCGGCAGCGCTCGTCCTGTCCAGCGTCTGAGCCCTGTCGCGCGCCCGCTTCCGCCCGTACCCTCGGGTCATGCGCGTTGCCGTCTGCCAGCTCAACGCCCGCGACGACCGGGCGGCGAACCTTGCCGCCGCCGAGGCCCTGCTGGTCAGGGCCGCGGCGGCCGGCGCGGATCTCGCCCTGCTTCCGGAGTACGTCGACTACCTCGGTCACGCCGACCGGATGCCGCCCGCCGAGCCGGTCGACGGCACGGTGGGGCGCTTCTTCGCGGAGACCGCCCGCCGGCTGGGCATGTGGGTGATCGCCGGCTCGTTCCACGAGGCCGGTCCGGACCCGGCGCACACCTGGAACACCTCGCTGGTCTTCGACCGCGAGGGCACGCTCGCCGCCGCGTACCGGAAGATCCATCTGTACGACGTGGAGATCCCCGGTCGGGTCTCCTACCTGGAGTCGGCAACCGTCGCGCCCGGCGAGAAGCCCGTTGTGGTCGACGTGGATGGACTCCGGGTGGGCCTGTCCATCTGTTACGACCTGAGGTTCCCGGAGTTGTACCGGCAGCTCGCGACCGACGGCGGCGCCGAACTGCTCGTCGTGCCGGCGGCGTTCATGATGCACACCGGGCGGGACCACTGGGAGGTGCTGCTGCGGGCCCGGGCGATCGAGAACCAGTGCTTCGTGGCGGCGGCGGGCCAGACCGGTGACCACGACCCGGGCCGGACCTGCTTCGGACGCAGCATGGTGGTCGACCCGTGGGGGACGGTGCTGAGTCAGGTCGGCGACGGTCCGGGATTGGCCGTCACCGAGATCGACCTGGAGCGGCTGCGGACGATCCGCAGCGAGCTGCCCAGCCTCGCCAACCGCCGGCTCTGACCGCGGTCAGCTTCCGAACAGCAGACCCAGTGCGGCGATCCCGGCGATCGCCGCCGCGGTGATCAGCAGCGCGGTCGTCATCCGGGAGGGGCCGCGCCGGGCCAGGCGTCTGACCGACAGCAGCAGTACGGCGAGCACGACGGCCCCGATCACCAACTGCCAGAACGGCAGCAGGAGGCCGAGCAGAGCGTCCTCGGCGACGGCCGGGACCGGGGACGGATCATCCATGCCGACCACTCTGGCACGGCGCCGCTCCCGGCGTCCCCCTTCGGCAATGGCCCTCCTGCGGACGGTCGCGCGCTCGCCCAATGACGATCATTGATTTGCCTTCCGAGGCGGGTCCGCGTAACTTTCTCTCTGCACGCGGGAGGCCGGGCAAACCGGCCGAGAGCGGGCGCCAGGCTGGTGGCGGTGACGCCGAGCCAGACTGAGATTCGGGCGGTGCTCGACACTCCGGGACACGGAGTTGCGAATGCGAAGCCGGCCGGGTAGAGTTCGAAAGCCGGCAGGGAGCCGGGCGGGTGGTTGCGAGAGCGACGCCGGCCGGTCCGCCGAAACCCACGAGAGCAAAGACCACCGGAAACGGTGAGCGTCAGCGTGGGTCTGGTCGAACCAAGTTGATCACCTCGGACACGAGGTTGACGACGGAAGTAAGACCGAGTAGGTTGGAGAGGTTGCCCCAAACGGGGGTTCCGCTAGCGCGGGGTTTCTGGTTGGTGTGTGGTTGTTCTTTGAGAACTCAACAGGGTGCTTGTAAAGCCAGTGCCAATTGTTTTATACCCCGGACTGGTCAGGCTGTTGTCTGGCTGGTTGGGATTCCTTTGGCAACACTTT
>NZ_RCVK01000308.1:0-24240 GCF_003667485.1 Micromonospora sp. BL1 | reverse complement strand
TGGCCAGCCCAGCTCACTCGTCACCGGCACCGCCCTCAACCGGCGCACCGCCTCACCGAAGCAGCGCCCCCGGAAGGGAACCCCCTGGTGTCGATCACGAACCCCAGGCACACCCGACCAAGCCAAGATCGACACCGGTACGGGGAAGTGGTGCCATCCGACCCGCCCGGACCCCACCACCACCCCGAACTGGTGTCGATCAAGCAGGCAATCGGCGCCCCTCCGGCGTCGCTACGGCGTGGTGGCCTCGGCCAGCAGCTCCAGCAGGTGCCGGTACGGCTGCCCGGTGGCCCGCGCCAGCCCGATCTCGCAGGTCCGGTTCACCGACGCGTACCCGTCGAAGGGGCGCGTCGCGACGGCGGCGGCCTCGGCCCGGGTGGCCGACGCGGTCAGCTCCGGGTGCAGCAGTCCCCGGTCACCGGCGAAGCCGCAGCACTGCCAGCCCTCCGGGACCACCACCTGGTCGGCGACCGCGCGGGCCACTGTGAGCAGCGCGTCGTCCAGGCCGAGCCGGACCGACGAGCAGGTCGGGTGCAGCGCGAGCGAGCCGATCCGGCGGCGCACCGTGAGCCGGGGCAGCAGCGTGCCCGCGGTGTACGCGACCGCGTCGACGACCCGCACGTCCCCGGCGCCGTCGACCAGCCGCTCGAAGCCCTCGGTGCAGGACGCGGCGTCGCTGACCACGGGCAGCGCGCCGTCGCGGCTCGCGGCGCGCAGCACCGGGGGCACGCGGTCGCGCACCGCCCGGTAGCCGTCGACGAGGCCCTTCGACGACCAGGGGGTGCCGCAGCACAGGTCACCGACGCCGTCCGGCACGAGCAGGCGTACGCCGGCCCGCTCGGCGAGCGTGAGCAGCGCGGCGGCGACGCCGGTCCCGCCCTGCGCCGGGGCAAACAGCGTGCCCAGGCAGGACGGCACGAACACCGCGTCCGGGTCGTCGGCCGGGTGCGGGCGGCGTGGGGTGCCGCCGCGCGGCAGGTCCCGCTGCCACCGCGGTACCCGGTCGGCGCCGAGCACCGCGCGGGCGGCCCTGGTGGCGGCCTCGGGCAGCGCGGGCGGCAGCGCCCCGGCCAGGTCGAGCCCACGGGCCATGCCCCGGGTGGTGGCGCCCCAGCGGCGGGCCGCGCCGCGCCAGGCGGACCCGGCCGTCCGGCCGTGCTCCTGCGCGCGCAGCCGCTTGACCAGGTCACCGGTGTTGATCAGCACCGGGCAGGCGGTGGCGCACATGCCGTCGACCGCGCAGGTCTGCACCGCGTCGTAGTCGTAGTCGTCGGTCAGCTCCCGGACCAGCGCGGCGTCGCCGGCGGCCTGCGCGGCGGCGATCTCCCGGCGCAGCACGATGCGCTGCCGGGGCGTGGTGGTGAGGTCGCGGCTGGGGCAGACCGGCTCGCAGTAGCCGCACTCGACACAGCGGTCCACCTCCTCCTCCACCGTCGGCACGGTCTTGAGGTGCCGCATGTGGATCTCCGGGTCGTCGCAGAGCAGCACACCCGGGTTGAGCACGCCGTCGGGGTCGCAGAGCGTCTTCAGCTCGCGCATCACCTCGTACAGCTCGTCGCCGAACTGGCGTCGCACGTAGGGGGCCATCACCCGGCCGGTGCCGTGCTCGGCCTTGAGCGTGCCGCCGTGGCCGAGCACCAGGTCGACCATCTCCTCGGTGAAGTCGGCGTAGCGCGCCGGGGCCGCACCGCCGTCGAACCGCTCGTTGAGCATGAAGTGCAGGTTGCCGTCCTTGGCGTGGCCGAAGATGACGCTGTCGGCGTACCGGTGCCGGTCGAACAGGTCGGCGAGCGCCGCGCACGTGCCGGCCAGCGCCTCGACCGGCACGGCGATGTCCTCCAGCAGCGCGGTGGTGCCGGACGGGCGGGCGCCCGCGACCGCCGCGTACAGGCCCTTGCGGATGTGCCACAGCGCGGCCCGGGCGGCCGGTTCGCCGCTGAGCCGGGCCGGTGCGCTCAGCGGCAGGCCGGCCAGCACCGGCTCGGCGGCGGCGACCCGGTCGGCGAGTGCCTCCGGGTCGGACTCCTGCCACTCGGCGAGCAGCGCGGCGTGCCCGCGCACGGCCAGGCCGCGCAGGGCGACGTCCGCCTTCGGGTCGCGCTGGGCCACCCGCAGGGCGGCGGCGTCGAGCAACTCGACCGCCGCCGGCCCGGCGGCCACCAGCGCCGGCATGGCGGCCATCGCCGCGCCCAGGGACTCGAAGACCAGCAGGCCGGTCGCGGCGTGCCGGTGCACGGGTACGGTGCGGAACGTCGCCGAGGCGACGAACGCGAGCGTGCCCTCGCTGCCCACCACGAGCCGGGTGAGCAGGTCGGCCGGGTCGTCGTGGTCGAGGAACGCGTTCACGCCGTAGCCCATGGTGTTCTTCATGGCGTACTGGGCGCGGATGCGGCGCACCGACTCGGGGTTGCCGCGTACCCGGTCGCGCAGCCGCAGCAGCCCGGCGTGCAGCTCCGGTTCGGCGGCGCGCAGCCGGGCGTCGGCGTCCGGGGCGCCGGTGTCCAGCACGGTGCCGCTGGGCAGCGCGAGGACCAGCGACTCCAGTGTCCGGTACGTGTTGAACTCGGTTCCGCAGGTCATGCCGCTGGAGTTGTTGGCGACCACACCGCCGACCGTGCACGCGGACTCGCTGGCCGGGTCGGGGCCGAGCTTGCGGCCGTACGGCGCGAGCCGCGTGTTCACCTGCCGCAGCACCACCCCCGGCTGCACCCGTACCCGCCGCCCGTCGTCGAGCACCGTCAGGTCGCGGAAGTGCCGCCGCACGTCGACCAGCAGCCGGTCGGTGACCGCCTGGCCGCTGAGGCTGGTGCCGCCGGAGCGGAACGTCAGCGCGGTGCCGGTGCGGCGGCCGTACGCCAGCAGCGCGGCGACCTGACCGGCGTCGGACGGTGTGACCACCGCGCCGGGATGCAGCAGGTAGTGCGAGGCGTCGTGGGCCATCCGCAGCCGGTCCGCGGCCCGGGTCGCCACGCCGCCGGGCACCACCGACTCCAGCCCGGCCCGCGCGGACGCGCTCAGCTCAGTCATGATCACCGCACCTCCCCCGGCCCACAGTAGTCACGCACGGCGGGGCTCAGTCCGCGGTGATCCGGTCCAGCACCCGCCGCTGGAACGCGCGGGCGGCCGGACCGGACGGCGGCGTACCGCCCCGGCGGGCCTCGATCGAGGCCCGGATCAGCGCGGCGTCCGGGTCGTCGGCGGCGACCCGCAGCCCGGCGTCGACCTTGCCCAGCCAGACACCGTCGCGGTAGCGCACCAGCGTCCGGCAGGCCCCGAGCACCGCGTCCTCCGCACCCGGGGCCGGTTCGTCACCGGGCGGCGTGGGCAGCGCCAGCCACCAGCGCAGCGCGTCGGCCAGCAGCGCCCGCAGCGCCTCGGGTGACGGGTCGGCGAACACCTCGGCGGCGGGCGGGCCGAGCAGGGCCAGGCCGGACTGGCGCAGGATGCTGCGGTCCAGCGCGTACCAGAACCGCCCGTCGGCGGCGGGCCGGTCGGCCGGGTCGTAGGTGGCGCGGAACGGCATCGTGGCGCCGGTGTTCAGCTCGACCTCGAAGCCCGGCTCCGGGGTGCCGGAGGCGGCCACGTCGCGGCGGTAGACGACGAGTTCCAGGCCGCGTGCCGGGCAGGGCAGCGACCCGTGCCGCAGCCGGTCCACGAGCAGGCGCTTGTCCGGCTCCGGCATCGGCCCGGCGGCCACCAGCGCCACGTCCACGTCGCTGCGGCCCGGCTGGTACGCGCCCAGCCCGACCGAGCCGGCCGCGTACGCGCCGACGAGGTCGTCACCGAGCACGTCCCGGGAACGGCGGACCACTTCGGCCAGGTAGTCGCGGATGTCGTCACGCATTCCGGCATCCTGCCCCGGCCCGGTCGCGGTCAGTCCGCCGGGTCGGGACAGCACACGGTCAGCGCCCCCGGGACCACCTTGACCTTGAGCCGCTTCGCCTTGCCCCGGGCGCCGCCGTCCAGCTCGTACGTCTTCGGCGCGTCGAATCGCACCTTGATCTTGCGCCCACGGGTGATCCGGACGAACGGCGACTCGTCGGAGCGCCCGGCGGCCATCCGGCCCAGCGTGCGCGCCCAGTCCACGGCGCCGCTGGCGGTGGACACGCCGACTTCGAGGGCCCCGTCGTCGGGGCGGGCGTCGTCGAAGGCCGGGATGCCGCCGGTGATGGTGCCGACGTTGCCGAAGAGCACACAGCTCGCCTCGTCGTCGAACCAGTCGGCGCCGTCGACCCGGATCCGGGTCCGTACGCACTCCCCGCGCACGTGCCGCAGCCCGGTCCAGACGTACGCGATCCGGCCGAACCGGCCCTTGAGCTGCCGGTCGGCGTCGCGGATCAGGTCGCCGTCGAACCCCGCGCCCGCCATCACCGCGAAGTGCTCGCCGTTGATCCGGCCCAGGTCCAGCTCGCGCCGGCGGCCGTGCAGCGCGATCCGTACCGCCTCGGGCAGGTCGACCGGGATGCCGAGGTTGACCGCGAACAGGTTGGCGGTGCCGGCGGGCAGGATGCCCATCGGGACGCCGCTTCCGGCCAGCGCGTCGGCGCACCGCTGCACCATGCCGTCGCCGCCCCACACCAGCACCAGCTCGGCGGCGGAGTCCAGCGCCGCACGGACCCGCTTGGGGGCCTTGCGGCTCTTCGGCACCTCGTACCAGAGCAGCCGCCCGACCCCGGCGGCCACGAGCCGGGAACGCAGTTCGTCGAGCCCACCCCCGAACGTCTTCTTCCGGTGGGCGACGACAGCGACCACGCCGGCCGGGGGCGCGGCGGAAGCGGGGGCGGTGTCCGGGCGTTCGGCAGTGCGCGTGTCCATGGCCCGGCTGGTACCCGGACAGCGCGGATCCCACGCCTGCGCCCGGCGCGACGCGCCCGATTCGGATCAACGGCGTACTGTGCCCGGCCCGCCACGTTCGGTACAGTGCGGGTCGTCGATCCGTGCCGCCGGGCGCGGGTTCCGAAGGGTGCGGGATGTCGGTACGGACCGGGTGGATGGCGCGCGGCACGCTGCGCCTCGGCCTGCTGCTCGGCGCCGTGGCCGTCGTCTGGGGCGCCCACGAGGCCGCATCCGGCTCGGCCGCCCACGCCGCCGACCGGGAGCCGTCCGGTCCGCTCACCGCCACCGTCGGGGTGCTCACCCACACGCTCGGGACGGTGCTCGGCCTGCCCGTGTCCGGAACCGACGACGGCGGCGCCTCCCCGTCCGGGTCCGGCGACGCCGCGGCGGAGCCGGCCGCACCCGCCGCACCAGCGCCCGCACCCGACTCCGCCGCGCCGCCCGCCGCGACCTCGCCGACGCGGGCTGCCACCTCGCCGACGCGGGGCCCGGCCGAACCGGCAGCGCCGGACAAGGCCGAACCGGCGACGCCGGACGCGGCCCCGGCCGCGCTTCCCGAGCCGGTGCCGCGTCGCCCGGCCGTCACGGCACCGGTCACCGGCCGGGTGGTCGAGGCGGTGGTGACGCCGGTCCGGGACCACGTGCTCACGCCCGTCACCGACGGCCTGCGTCCGGTCACCGACCCGCTGCGCGACCACCTGCTCGCGCCCGTCGCCCACGGTCTGCGCCCGGTCACCGACCCGGTGACGGTGGGCGTGCTCGACCCGGTGGCGGACCTGCTGTCCCCGGTCGTGGAACCGTTGCGCCCGATCCTCGGCCCGGTCTGGCGGGGCCTGGCACCGGTGCTCGACCCGCTGGAACCGGTGCTCGACCCGCTCAGCCCGGTGACCGATCTGCTCGACCCGCCGGCCGCGCCGGACCCCGGATCGCCGGCGCCCGGCGAGCCCGTGCCCGGGCCGTCCGATCCGAGCGTCCCGGTCGTTCCGGCCGACCCGGCCGCGACGCCGGCACCGGCCCCCGGGCGTGCGCACGACGCGCCGCCCCGCGCCGCCGGGCCGGTCCTCGCCGCACCGGCGGCGCGCACCCTCACCGTCGTCGGCACCCGGTGGGTCGACCCCGTACGCAGCCGGGCACCGGCGGCCGTCGGCCCGGCGGCGCACGTCACCACCACGCCCGCACTGCCGCTGCCGCTCGACGGCGTCACCCACGGCGGCGGCGCCGTGCACAGCGAGCCGGCCGACGCGGACGCGAACCGCTTGCGGCTGCCGGCGCTGACCCACCGGTACGCGCGGCCGGCGGCCGACCCGCTGCCGCCGTCCCGCACGTCGCGCCCCGGCACCAGACCCGCCTGAGCGGACTCCGCAGGCACCATCTCCGATCCGGAGCACGGGCGTCCCGCCCGACTGCCGCATGCCGCGGCGGCGCCGCCGACTGTCGTCCGGCGCCCGCAACCGACCCGATCACGCCTGGAATACAGGAGTCCGTTCATGAGCACAGCCCTGCCCGTCGTCCGCGCCCGGTGGTGCGACATCGGCCGGATCGCCGATCTCGTCGCCGAGGCCCTCGCGCCCACCGCGCTGGCCGCCTGGCTCGTCCCCGACACGTCCCGCCGCCTGCCGGTCCTCGCCGCCGTGGCGCGGATCTGGACCGAACACGCGTTGCTGTTCGGCGACGCGTTCCTGCTGCCCGACGGCAGCGCCGCCACCGTCTGGTTCCACCGCTACCGCCCGATCCCCTCCCCCCACCGGTACGCCGACCGTCTCGCCGGCGCCGCCGGGCCGGACGGGGACCGGTTCCGCCGCCTCGGTGCCGAGCTGGCGGCACGCCGACCGGCCGAGCCGCACAACAATCTGGCGCTGCTGGCCGCGCCCCGGGGTGGCGCGCCGCAGGCGTTGTCCGCGGCACAGCGCCGGATGGACACGTTGAGCCTGCCCACGTACGCGCACCCGTGCGCCGGTGCGCAGGAGGAGGAGCTGCTGCGGCGGCTCGGCTACGCCGAACGGGAGACGTTCGCCGCCCCGGACGGCACGCCGGTGCGGTCGTTGTGGCGGTCGGCGCCGTTCCACGTGGGCGGCAGCGACAGGTGGCGTTCCCGCCGGGCCGCCCGCCGGGAACGCGACGACCGGGCCGCCGGGTGGGCGGCGCGCTGACCGGGTGAGCCCCCGGGCCGGGGCGGCAGCCGTCCGCCCCGGCCCGGACCCGCGCCACACCGTCCGCGTTCGTCGGCCGGTGCGGTCGGCGCAGCTCGGTTAGCCTGCGAGCCGGGCACGACTCAGCCGAGCAGTCGGAGGTAACGCGTGCGGAACAGCGGATCCACCCCGGAACCGGGCGGCGCGGCTCAGGTGCGCCCCAGGCGCAAGCGGCGGCGTCTGCTGGTCGTCCTCGCGGTCTGCACGCTGCTGGCCGGCTGCGGGCTGGTCGCCGGCGGCTACTACTTCGACAGCGTGCCGACGCCCAGCGACCTGAAGCTGCCCGAGTCCACCACCGTCTACTACGCCGACGGGCGCACGCCGATGGCGAAGCTGGGCGCGCAGAACCGCACCATCGTGCCGTACGACCAGATGAACGACTCGGCGAAGCAGGCGATCGTGGCGGCCGAGGACCGTACGTTCTGGACGAACCAGGGCATCGACTTCAAGGGTGTGCTGCGGGCGGCCTGGGCCAACGTGAGCGGCGGACAGCGGCAGGGCGCGTCCACCCTCACCCAGCAGTACGCGCGCATCGCCGCCGACCTGCGCGGGGTCACCTACTCCCGCAAGCTGCGCGAGGCGGTGATCGCGTGGAAGCTCGACGACGCGTACTCGAAGGAGGAGATCCTCGGCTTCTACCTGAACACCGTGCCGTTCGGGCGGGGCGCGTACGGCATCGAGGCGGCGGCGCAGACGTACTTCGGCAAGACGGTGCGCCGGGACGCACCCGCCGCGCGACAGCTCACGCCGGCCGAGGCGATGGTGCTCTGTGCCATGGTCAAGCAGCCGGAGGCGGACCCGGCCGACCCCGAGGGCTCGCCCGGCTATGACCCGCGCCGCAACGCGCTGGCCCGGCAGAACTCGATCGACAGGTGGAACTACATCCGCGACGGCATGGTCAAGCTCGGTTACCTGACGCCGCAGCAGGCGGCGGATCTCGCGTACCCGGACACGGTCCGGCCGATCGACAAGGACGCGGGCCGGTCCGACCTGGACCGGCCGACCGGCCTGGTGGTCAACCACGTGCTCGCCGAGCTGCGCGAGACCGACCCGTTCCGCGGCAAGCCCGACGAGGTGATCCGCGACGGCGGCTACCGAATCGTCACCACCATCGACAAGCGCGTGCAGGACGCGGCCGAGGCGGCGGCGGACATCCGCCGCGACACCGCGCCGCAGGCGGTACGCGGCCAGCCGCGCAACTGGCAGGCGGCGCTGGTGGCGGTGGAGCCGGGCACCGGCCGGGTGCTCGGCTACTACGGCGGCGACAAGGGCTCCGGCGCGGACTACGCCGGCTGGTACTACGACGAGAACGGCGAGACCCGCGGGTTCGGCCAGCATCCGCCGGGGTCGTCGTTCAAGGTGTACGACCTGGCGGCGGCCGTGCGCGACGGGATCTCGGTGAAGCAGCGGTTCGACTCGCCGGACACCAAGGAGTTCCCCTCCTCGGGGCGCACCAGGGGGAGCGCGGCCGGGCCGATCCGCAACGCCGAGCGCGCGCCCTGCCAGCCGGACTGTGCGCTCTGGGAGGCCACAGTCGCCTCGCTGAATGTGACCTACTTCGAGCTGACCGAGAAGCTCGGCACCGACAAGGTGATCGAGATGGCCCGGCAGGCGGGCGTGGAGTCGATGTGGGAGACGGTCCGCGGCAATCCCCGGCCACAGCGCGTCGACCTGCGCAGTGATCCCGCCGACGAGGTGGCGAAGCGGTTCTCCACCGAGGTCGGGATCGGGCAGTACGGGATCACCGTGCAGGACCACGCGAACGGGATGGCGACGTTCGCGGCCGGCGGCAAGCGCGCCGACGCGCACTTCGTCCGGTCGGTGACCAAGGACGACGAGGAGGTGTGGACCGAGCAGCTGCGGACGACGGACCTGGGCCTGGACCGGGAGGCGATCGACCAGCTCGACTGGACGCTGCGTCGGGTGCGGGCCGCCGAACTGGGCAACGGCTGGGACTCCGCCGGCAAGACCGGCACGTGGCAGGCGGGGCAGAGCACCACGCAGAACGTGCACACCTGGATGGTCGGCTGGACCGGCGCGCTCGCCTCGGCCGTCTGGCTGGGCACCACCGACGGCAAGCCGCTGCGGACGAAGGGCGGCAGCTACGAGGTATACGGCTCGACCGGCGCCGCGCCGATCTGGCGGCAGTTCATGAACCGGGCCACCGCGGCCATGAAGCTCGACCCGGGCAAGTACCGCTTCGGTGAGCCGGCGTTCCCCGGCGAGACCCCGGAGCCGACGCGGTCGGTGCCACCGCCGCCGACCACCGCCGCGCCGACGCCCTCGGAGTCGCCGAGCCCGAGCCCTTCCTCGTCGAGCCCGAGCCCGGGCCCGACCGGTCGGCCGACGTCGCGGCCGACGCTGACGCCGTCGCTTCCACCGCTGCCCACCGTGTCGCCGACGCGTACCCGCGGCCCGCGCTGACCCGGCCGGGCGGCGGATCGGCCGCCCGGCCGCGCGCACGGCGGCCTCGCGTCTATGCGCGCCATTCGCACACAGCGGCAACGTCCGCAATTTGCACGCCCGCCCATCCACAGTCGGCGATGTTCGCCCTGATCAGGGCCTATTGAAGATCATGGTTGCCTGAATCGACGCGCGCGGCGACACGCCCGACTGTCAGCCGTTGCCCAGGTCACCCATTGCTCCGGGCTCGGGCGGCGTGTGATTGTGCACCAGCGAGCCGCCGACCCCCGGCGACTCACGACGGTCGATCTGTCGACCCGGAGCCACGCCGGCAGCTCCGGTGACCGGCCGTCACCCTGCCTCGCACCACCGCGCCGCCCGTCCCCACCGGGCTCCGTGCGGCGCGCCTGTAGAACAGGAGCAAACCCCCGTGAAACTCTCACCTCGCTTCGCCGCGCTCACCGGCGCGGCCGCGGCCGGCATCCTCGCTGCCGGCACCGCCGCGGCCGTGCAGGCCGCGCCACCCGGGCCCGCCGCCCCGGACCCGGCCCAGGCCCGCGCGACCGCCGCCGACTCGGCCCGTGCCCTGGTCGCGAACCGTCCCGCCTACCTGCAGGCCGGCTCCGACGACGCGTTCGTCCAGAAGCCGGTCATCTCCTCCGAGGGCACCCAGTACGTGCCCTACGAGCGCACCTACAAGGGCCTGCCGGTGGTCGGCGGCGACTTCGTGCTCGCCACGGACGCGGCCGGCAACCTGAAGTACGCCTCGGTCGCCCAGCAGCGGCCCATCGGCGCCCTTGCCACCACGCCCGCGCTGACCCGGGACGCCGCCGCAAAGACGGCGCGCGCCCAGCTCACGACCGTGAACGCGGTCGAGGGCACCACGCTCGTGGTCTACACGCTCGGCGCCGCACCGGCACTGGCCTGGGAGACCACGGTACGCGGCACCGGCGCGGACGGCCCCAGCCGGCTCACCGTCGACGTCGACGCCCGCACCGGCGCGGTCCTGCGCAAGCAGGAGCACGTGGTGCGCGGCACCGGCACCGGCGCCTGGAACGGGCCCAGCCCGCTGACGCTCAACACCACCCAGTCGGGCTCGACGTACACCATGAAGGACCCGACGGTCACGAACCTGAGCTGCCAGGACGCGGCGAACAACACCACGTTCAGCGGCTCCGACGACGTCTGGGGCAACGGCACCGCCACCAACAAGGAGACCGGCTGCGTGGACGCGCTGTTCTCCGCGCAGACCGAGCACAAGATGCTCGCCCAGTGGCTGGGCCGCAACGGTGCCAACGGCAACGGCGGCTACTGGCCGATCCGGGTGGGCCTCAACGACCAGAACGCCTACTACGACGGCAGCCAGGTGCAGATCGGCAAGAACACCGCCGGTCAGTGGATCAGCTCGCTGGACGTGGTGGCGCACGAGATCGGCCACGGCATCGACGACAACACCCCCGGCGGCATCTCCGGCGGCGGCACGCAGGAGTTCGTGGCTGACACGTTCGGCGCGGCCACCGAGTGGTTCGCCAACGAGCCGTCCAGCTACGACGCGCCGGACTTCCTGGTCGGCGAGAAGATCAACCTGGTCGGCTCCGGCCCGATCCGCAACATGTACAACCCGTCCGCGCTCGGCGACCCGAACTGCTACTCCAGCAGCATCCCGTCGACCGAGGTGCACGCCGCGGCCGGCCCGGGCAACCACTGGTTCTACCTGCTGGCCAACGGCAGCAGCCCGACCAACGGGCAGCCCTCCAGCTCCACCTGCAACGGCAGCAGCGTGACCGGCCTGGGCATCCAGAAGGCCATGAAGATCATGTACAACGCGATGCTGCTGAAGACGTCGTCCTCGTCCTACCTGAAGTACCGCGTGTGGACGTTGCAGGCGGCGAAGAACCTCTACCCGAGCGGCTGCACGGAGTTCAACGCGGTGAAGGCGGCGTGGACCGCGGTCAGCGTACCGGCCCAGTCGGGTGAGCCGACCTGTGCCGGCGGCACCCCGACGCCCACGCCGAGCACCACGACCACTCCGCCGTCGGGCGGCTGCTCCGGCAACAAGCTCGCCAACCCGGGCTTCGAGTCGGGCAACGTGAGCTGGAGCGCCTCGTCCGGCGTCATCACCACCGACAGCGGCCAGGCCGCACACGGCGGCTCGTACAAGGCGTGGCTGGACGGGTACGGCTCGTCGCACACCGACACGCTCAGCCAGTCGGTGACGATCCCCGCCGGATGCCGGGCGACGTTGAGCTTCTGGCTGCACGTCGACAGCGCGGAGTCGACCACCAGCACCGCGTACGACAAGCTCACCGTCAAGGCGGGCAGCACCACGCTGGCCACCTACTCCAACCTGAACAAGGCCACCGGCTACGTGCAGCGGTCCTTCGACATCTCGTCGCTCGCGGGCACCACGGCGACCATCTCGTTCAGCGGCGTGGAGGACAGCTCGTTGCAGACGTCCTTCGTCGTCGACGACACCGCGGTCACCCTGAGCTGACCGTGGCGTAGCGCGGCCGGTCGTCGTCCTCCCGGCGGCCGGCCGCCTCGTCGTGCCAGAGCCTCGTCGTGCCAGAGCCTCGTCGTGCCAGAGCCTCGTCGTGCCGGCCGGGCCGTGCCGGGCGTCGCGGGGTCGCGGCGCCACGCGGCCGTCGGGTCAGGCCGGGCGGCCGGCCCGGGACGGGGTGCCGCGGTCGCGGTGGATCCGCGCGGCCGCCTCGTGCATCGCGCGGCCGAACAGCTCGGCCTGGTCGCCCATGGTGCCGAGCCGTGCGGCGAGCGCGTCGGCGTCGGCCCGCGCCGACGCGCTGACCTGGGCGTCCAGCTCGGACAGCGCGGCGTTGGCGGCGGTGACGAGGTGTCCGCAGAGGACGTCGAGGCGCTCGCCGGCCAGCTCCGGGTCGACCGTCACGGAATCCAGCCGGCCACCCTGGACGGCGACCGCGCGGACCCGCCCGCCGGCGGCCGTGCCCTCGGCGCGGAGCAGGTCGCCCGGCTCGCCGTCGGCGTGCGCCGAGGCCCGGGAGCGCATCGCGGTGAGCGCCTGCTGCGTGCGGGTCAGCAGCTCGTCGAGGCTCGCGGCCGCCGAGAACGGGTCGTTGGTCATTTCCGCGCTTTCTTCACGTCTTAGCCGAGCACCGTGACCCTAGCAACCGGCTCCGACGAATCGCGGTCACCGGCTGTCGCGGGCCGCGCCCCGGCGCCGCGAGCAGGCCGGACACCGGCGACGCGGCGTGTCGCGGACGGGTGAACGCCCGGCCGGACGGACCGGCCGGGCGTTCTCCGGCCGCTGTCAGCGCAGGCGCAGCCGCTGACCGGGGAAGATCAGGCCCGGGTCGTCGCCGACCACTGCCCGGTTGCGCTCGTGCAGGGCACGCCAGCCGCCGTCGACGCGCTGCGCCACGGCGATCTCCGACAGGGTGTCCCCGCGCCGGACCACGTACGTCCCGGCACCGCTCGTGGGCTGCGGCGCGGCCTTCGTCGCGGGCCGCTCCGGCGCGGCCCTGCGCGGGGCCGGCCGCTCCGGGGCGGCCTTGCGCGGAGTGGCCTTCGTGGTGGCCCGCTCGCCGGCCCCGGCCGACCCGGCGTTCGCCGAGCCGCCCTTCCTGCCGCAGACCGGCCACGCGCCGATGCCCTGACCGCGCAGCACCTTCTCGGCGACGGCGATCTGCTCGGAGCGGCTGGCCAGGTCGGCGCGGGCGGCGTACTTCTTGCCGCCGTAGCCGTTCCAGGTGGCGCGGGAGAACTGGAGCCCGCCGTAGTAGCCGTTGCCGGTGTTGATCTTCCAGTTGCCGCCTGACTCGCAGCGCGCGACCGCGTCCCAGTTGACGCCCGCGCTGGCCGGGTCGGCCGGGCCGAAGAGGGTCGCGGCGCCGACGGCGGCGCCGGCCAGAACCGCCCCGAGAGCGGTACGGCGGCTTCGGGCTGAGTATTCAGTTGCCATGTGGATTCCTCCACGCCGACGAGGTGAGCTGTCGGGTTCGGGCCGAGGAGCCCGGCCGCCGGTGGCGGCTTCACCCCGAGGTGACGATGCACCGTGGAACGCGTGGTTCCCCCGCTCCCGCGCGAGGTTCGGTTACCGGGGACGGCGGCGGGATTTGGCGTTTCCGGCCCGCGGTGTCCGCGTCTGCGAACGAAACCGACGCTAGGAGCGTTTTGCGACGATCGTCCACTTCTTGTGATGCTCTTCACCCGGCCGGGCTACCGGCGGCGGCGCTACGGTGGCAGGGCCAGGCAAGATCACGGGAGGACGGGACGGATGACCGATCACGGACACGAGCTGACCTTCGGCGGCTTCCTCACCCCCGCCGCCGGGCAGCCCGACCAGGTGGTGGCGCTCGCCCGGCTCTGCGAGCAGGTCGGGCTGGACCTGGTCACGTTCCAGGACCACCCGTACCAGCCGGGCTTCCTGGACACCTGGACGCTGATGTCCTACGTGGGCGCCGCCACCGAGCGCATCCGCCTGGCCGGCAACGTACTCAACCTGCCGCTGCGCCAGCCGGTGGTGCTGGCCCGCAGCATCGCCAGCCTGGACCTGCTCACCGGCGGCCGGGTCGAGCTGGGGCTCGGCGCGGGCGCGTTCTGGGACGCGATCGAGGCGACCGGCGGGCGGCGCCTGTCCCCCGGCGCCGCCGTCGAAGCCCTGGACGAGGCGATCCGGGTGATCCGCGAGGTCTGGGACACCGACCGGCGCGGCATGATCCGGGTCGACGGCGAGCACTACCGGGTGGTCGGTGCCAAGCGCGGGCCGGCGCCGGCGCACCCGGTGGGCATCTGGGTCGGCGCGTACAAGCCGCGCATGCTGCGCCTGGTGGGCCGCGCCGCGGACGGCTGGCTGCCGTCCCTGTCGTACCTGCCGAAGGGCCCCGACGAGCTGCCCGCCCTGAACGCGCTCGTCGACGAGGGTGCCCAGGCCGCCGGGCGCGACCCGGCCGCGATCCGCCGCATGCTCAACGTGACCGGCACGTTCGCCCGTTCGTCGGCCGGTTTCCTGGCCGGGCCGCCGGAGCAGTGGGTGGAGGAACTGGCCGGGCTCACGCTGGAGCACGGCATCACCACGTTCATCCTCGGCAGCGACGAGCCGCGCGCGATCCAGATCTTCGGCCAGGAGGTCGCGCCCGCCGTGCGGGAGCTGGTCGCCGCCGGGCAGCACCTGGTGGACGTGCACGACCATCTGCGCCAGGAGCTGGCCCAGGTGCGCGACCTGCTGGAACAGGTCAAGCAGGGCTCGGTCACGCCGGGCCGGGCGCGGGCCGCGCTGAACGAGATGACCATGCGGCAGAACAACTGGACGCTCGGGGCGTACTGCGCGGCCTACTGCACGATGGTCACCCAGCACCACGGGCTGGAGGACGCCTCGATCTTCCCGCACCTGCGCCGATCCGAGGCCGGGCTGGCCGCCGTGCTGGACCGCCTGGAGGAGGAGCACGTGGTGATCCACGGCGTGGTGGAGAGCGTGGACCGGGCACTCGTGGAGCTGGTCCGCCGGCCCGGCGACTTCACCGGACTCCAGGAGGCGGTGGACCTGCTCACCGACACGTTGCTGTCGCACCTGTCGTACGAGGAGCACCAGATCGTCGAGCCGCTGGCCCGGCACGGTTTCTTCCCCGGCCAGCTGTGAGGTAGCTGACTTTTGGTTCCTTAAGTCAGGGGGGTACCGTCGACGCCATGACGGACCTCCTTGCGCAGCGTGACTCCTGGTCCACCGCCAACTGCTCGATCGCCCGGGCGCTCGAGGTGGTCGGCAACCGCACCACGCTGCTCCTGCTGCGGGAGGCGTCGTTCGGCACCCGCCGCTTCGACGACTTCGCCCGGCGGGTCGGCGTCAGCGAGCCGGTGGCCGCCGCACGCCTCAAGCAGCTCGTCGCCGACGGGCTGCTCGACCGGCGTCCCTACCGCGAGCCCGGGCAGCGCACCCGCGACGAGTACGTGCTCACTGCGAAGGGAAGCGACCTGATCCCGGTGCTCGTCGCGCTGCGGCAGTGGGGCGACGCGTACGCCGCCGACGAGGCCGGCCCGGCGGTCCGGGTGGCCCACGACGAGTGCGGCGCGCCGGTGCACGCGCGGCTGCGCTGCGACGCCGGGCACGACGTACCGCCCGGCGAACTGGCCGTCCTGCCCGGTCCGGGCCTGCTGTCCGCCTGACCTCCCTTCCCCACCACACCTCGGAGCGAGACCATGAAGATCGCTGGAAGCACCGCCCTGGTCACCGGCGCCAACCGCGGCTTCGGCCGGCACCTGGCCGCCGAACTCGTCGCGCGCGGCGCCACCGTCTGGGCCGGCGCCCGCAACCCGGACACCGTGGACCTGCCCGGCGTCACCCCGGTACGCCTCGACATCACCGACCCAGCGTCGGTGGCCGCCGCCGCCGAGCGGGCCGGTGACGTGACGCTGCTGGTCAACAACGCCGGCGTGAGCACCGGCACCGACCTGCTCGACGGCGACCTCGCGCAGATCCGGCTGGAGCTGGAGACGCACTACCTCGGCACGCTGTCGGTGGTACGGGCGTTCGCGCCCCGGATCGCGGCCAACGGCGGCGGCACGATCCTGAACGTGCTGTCGGCGCTGTCCTGGTTCACGTTCCCCGGCGTCGGCGCGTACGGCGCGGCGAAGGCCGCCGAGTGGTCGATGACGAACGCCCTGCGCGTCGAGCTGGCCGGCCGGGGCGTCCGTGTCGCGGGCCTGCACGTGGGCTACATGGACACCGAGATGGCCGCCGCCGTCCCCGGCCCGAAGGCCGACCCGGCCGACGTCGCCCGGCTCGCCGCGGACGGCATCGAGTCCGACAGCTACGAGATCCTGGCCGACGACGTCGCCCGCCGGGTCCAGGCCGGACTGTCCGGCGGCGTGGCCGCGCTCTACCCCGCACTCCCCTGAGCCGACCCGTCTTCGCCGAGGTGGCGGCGCCACCTCGGCAAGACGGTTCCGCTGCCACAACTACCGCCCGAGGTCCCTCCATCTGGGACCAGCCTCCCCCACTCTGGGACACCCCAGCGTGATCAACACCAGCTCGCCGAGGTGGCCGGGTCAGAGCCCGTGGGATGCCGCCACTTCGGCGCAGTGGTGTCGATCACGCGGCTGCCACGACTACCGCCCGGGCACAGTCGATCAACAGCCGGTGCCCCCCGCGCGGCGCTCCGCCCCATCCACCCCGACCCACACCTGCGCACCCGGGCAGCCCTGCCGATGCGGGCGGAAGCCCTCACCGCCCCGGTCATCCCTCCAGGTGGGATCGATCTTCCCCACCTGGGATACCCCAGCGTGATCAACACCAGTTCGGCGAAGTGGCGGGGTCAGAGCCCGTCCGATACCGCCACTTCGGCGAGCTGGAGTGGATCACGCAAGTCCGCCGGGGTGGGTCGGGCGAACCGGGTCGGGGTGGGGCTACAGGCCGCGGGCCAGGCGGTCGGCGAGGATGCGGGTGAACCGGGCCGGGTCGGCCAGCTCGCCGCCCTCGGCCAGCAACGCCATGCCGTACAGCAGCTCGGCGGTCTCGGTCAGCGCGGCGGTGTCGCCGCCCTCCCCGTGCGCCTTACGCAGCCCGGTGACCAGCGGGTGGGCCGGGTTCAGCTCCAGGATCCGCTTGACCTGCGGCACCTCCTGGCCCATCGCCCGGTACATCTTCTCCAGCGTCGGCGTCATGTCGTGCGCGTCGCCCACCACGCAGGCCGGCGACGTGGTCAGCCGGGTGGACAGACGCACCTCCTTGACGCTGTCGGCGAGCGCGCCGCCGAGGAACGCGAGCAGGTCGGCGTACTCCTGGCGCTCCGCCTCGGCCTTCTCCTTCTCCTCCTCGGTCTCCAGGTCGACCTGTCCCTTGGCGACCGAGCGCAGCGTCTTCCCGTCGTACGCGCCGACGCGCTCGACCCACACCTCGTCCACCGGGTCGGTGAGGAGCAGCACCTCGTAGCCCTTGGCGCGGAACGCCTCCAGGTGCGGCGAGTTCTCGATGGTGGCCCGGTTCTCGCCGGTGGCGTAGTAGATCTCGGTCTGGCCGTCCTTCATCCGCTCCACGTACGCGCGCAGCGTGGTGGGCTCGGCCGGGTCGTGGGTGCTGGCGGCGCGGACCAGCTCCAGCAGCGTCTCGGTGTTGTCCGGGTCCTCCAGCAGACCCTCCTTGACCACCGCGCCGAACTCGGTCCAGAACGTGCGGTACGACTCGGCGGACATGTCCTTGAGCGTGGCGAGCACCTTCTTGACCAGCCGGCGACGCACCGCGCGGATCTGCCGGTCCTGCTGGAGGATCTCCCGGGAGATGTTCAGCGACAGGTCGTGCGCGTCCACCACGCCCTTGACGAAGCGCAGGTAGTTGGGCATCAGCGCGTCGCAGTCGTCCATGATGAACACGCGCTTGACGTAGAGCTGCACACCGCGGCGGCCCTGCGGGGAGAACAGGTCGAGCGGGGCGTGCGAGGGCACGAACAGCAGCGCCTCGTACTCGAACGTGCCCTCGCCGCGCATGTGGACGGTTTCCAGCGGGTCGGCCCAGTCGTGCGCGACGTGCCGGTAGAACTCCTTGTACTCGGCCTCGTCGACCTCGTCCCGCGAACGCGCCCAGAGCGCCTTCATCGAGTTGAGCGTCTGCTCCTCGCGGGTGGTGGCGCCGTCCTCGCCGGGCTTGTCGACAGTCATCCGGATCGGCCACGAGATGAAGTCGGAGTAGCGCTTGACGATCTCGCGGATCGTCCACTCGGCGGTGTAGTCGTGCAGGTTGTCCTCAGTGTCGACCGGCTTGAGGTGCAGCGTGACCGAGGTGCCCTGGGGTGCGTCCCCGACCTCCTCGATCGAGTACGTGCCCTCGCCGGTGGACTCCCAGCGGGTGCCGCCGGACTGCCCGGCGCGGCGGGTCAGCAGCGTCACCCTGTCGGCGACCATGAACGTGGCGTAGAAACCGACTCCGAACTGGCCGATCAGCTCCTGCGAGGCGGCGGCGTCGGACGACTCCCGCAGCTTGCGCAGCAGTTCGGCGGTGCCGGACTTGGCGATGGTGCCGATCAGGCGGACCACCTCGTCGCGGGTCATGCCGATGCCGTTGTCCCGCACGGTGAGCGTACGGGCGTCCTTGTCGACCTCGATCTCGATGTGCAGGTCGGAGGTGTCGGCCGACAGTTCCTTGTCGACGAGCGACTCCAGCCGCAGCTTGTCCAGCGCGTCGGACGCGTTCGAGATCAGTTCGCGCAGGAAGACGTCCTTGTTCGAGTAGATCGAGTGCACCATCAGCTGCAACAGCTGACGGGCCTCGGCCTGGAACTCCAACGTCTCGACCCCGTCGCTCACACCGGCTCCCTTCCCTCTGGCGGCCTACCGCGGAAAGGATACGAGGGGTGACCGGAACGGCACGCACCGGCCGCCCCGAAATTCACTGGTACAACCAGTTGACGGGTTGATGTGTTCGGGGCCACACTGCTGCGCATGACCTTCGATCCCGCGCCCCGCGTGTCGGTCTCCGACCACGTCTTCGGCCGGCTACGCGACGCGATCGTGTCCGGTCGCTACGCGCCGGACGAGACGCTGCCCGGCGAGCGGGAGCTGGCCGGCGCGTTCGCCGTCAACCGGCACGCGGTCCGGGAGGCGCTGCGCCGCCTGCAACAGCTCGGCCTGGTCCGGGTCAGCCAGGGCGGCGCGACCCGGGTGCTGGACTGGCGGGTCCACGCCGGGCTGGACCTGGCGCTGTCACTGGCCCGCTCCGCTGACGTACTCCCGGTCGAGACGCTGGTGCGCGACATGCTGGAGATGCGGGCCTGCGTCGGGGTCGATGCGGCCCGGCTCTGCGCCGAGCGCGCGGACCCGGCGGTCGTCGCCGCCCTGGTCCGGGCCGCCGAGGAGTACGGCGACCTGGCCCCCGACCTGGACCTGATGAACGAGGCCAACATCGCCATCTGGCGGCTGGTCGTGCGCGGCAGCGGCAACACCGCCTACCAGCTCGCGTTCAACAGCCTGGTGGCCGGCACGTTCGCGGTCGGCGACGTCCCCCCGGACGCCCGCGCGGCCGAACTGCTCGACGTGGCCGGTCACCGTCGTCTCGCCGCGTCGGTCGCCTCCGGTCAGGGCGCGGCGGCGGCCCGGCACGCCCGGGCGCTGCTCACCGCGCCGGTCACCACCCCCACCACCCCCACCTCCGGAAGGGAAGCGCGCGCATGATCCCCGCCGTGCTGTACGCCGTCCCGGCGTTCCTACTCCTGATCGTCGTCGAGGCGGTCTCCTACCGCTTCCTGCCCGACGACGACGAACGCGGCTACGAGCTGCGCGACACCACCACCAGCCTGTCGATGGGGCTGGGCAGCCAGATCATCGGCTTCCCGTGGAAGCTGCTCACCGTCGGCCTGTTCGCGGCGCTGTGGACCGTGGCGCCGGTGCACCTGTCCCCCGGCGACTGGTGGACCTGGGTGATCCTGTTCTTCGCCGACGACCTGGCCTACTACTGGTTCCACCGCTCGCACCACGAGGTACGCGTGCTCTGGGCGAGCCACGTCGTGCACCACAGCAGCGTCTACTACAACTTCTCCACCGCGTTGCGGCAGAGCTGGACGCCGATGACGTCGCTGCCGTTCTGGCTGGCGCTGGCGCTGCTCGGCATCCCGCCGTGGATGATCTTCCTCCAGCAGTCGGTCAGCCTGCTCTACCAGTTCTTCCTGCACACCGAACGGATCAAGGTGCTGCCCCGGCCGATCGAGTGGATCTTCAACACGCCGTCCCACCACCGGGTGCACCACGGCTCGAACACCGAGTACCTGGACCGCAACTACGGCGGCATCCTGATCATCTGGGACCGGCTGTTCGGCACGTTCGAGCCGGAGCGGGCCACCGCGCGCTACGGCCTCACCAAGAACATCGGCACCTACAACCCGCTGCGGGTGGCCACCCACGAGTTCGCCGCGATCTGGTCCGACGTACGCCGGGCCGACTGCTGGCGGCACCGGCTGGGCTACCTGTTCGGCCGTCCCGGCTGGCAGCCGGCCCGATGAGGCGCTCCTGGCTGCTGCCCCTGTTCGGGCTGATCGCCGCCGTCGAACTCGTCGGGGTCGCGCTGGACTCGACCGTGCTCCAGTGGCTGGCCAAGCCGCTGCTCGCGCCGGTGCTGCTGGCGTACCTCTGGGCGCACCGGCGCCGGGTCGACGCGGTGGCGGTCGGCCTGGTCGCCGCCACCGCCGGCGACGTCGCGCTGCTCCTGCCCGGAGACACCGCGTTCCTGGCCGGCATGGGCTTCTTCCTGGTCACCCAGATCGCGTTCATCACCGCCTTCGTCCGGCACCGGCGTGCGCGGGCCGTGGCTTGGGCGGGCTACCTGGTCGCCTGGGCGGGCGCGAACGCGCTGCTGTGGGGCATGCTCGGGCCGCTGCGGCTGCCGGTGCTCGGCTACAGCCTTGCGCTGTGCCTGATGGCCGCCGCCGCGACCGGGGTGTCCACGCGGGTCGCCGCCGGCGGGGCGTTGTTCCTCGTCTCCGACCTGCTCATCGGCGTGGGCGCGGCCGGCGTGGAGCTGCCCGGGCGGGGCCTGCTGGTGATGGTCACCTACTGCGCCGCGCTGCTGCTCATCACCACCGGCTGGGTGGCCGCGACGCGCCCGGCGACCGGCCCGCAGCCGCCGCCGGCGGGTACCCTGCTGGCGTGGCCAGGGAGAACGGGCGCAAGCTGATCGCCTCGAACAAGAAGGCGCGGCACGACTACGACATCCTCAAGACGTACGAGGCGGGCATCGTGCTGGCCGGCACGGAGGTGAAGTCGCTGCGCGAGGGGCGGGTGTCGCTGGTCGACGCGTTCGCCCAGGAACGCGACGGCGAGATCATGCTGTACGGCCTGCACATCGCCGAGTACGGCTTCGGCACCTGGACCAACCACGCGCCCCGGCGCACCCGCAAACTGCTGCTGCACCGGGTGGAGATCGCCCGGATCCTGGAAAAGCTGCGCGACGGCGGCATCACGCTGGTGCCGCTGTCGATGTACTTCGCCGACGGCTGGGCCAAGGTGGAGCTGGGCCTGGCCCGGGGCCGCCGGTCGTACGACAAGCGCCAGGCGCTCGCCGAGCGGGACGCCAAGCGGGAGATCGCGCGGGAGATGGGCCGCCGGCTCAAGGGCCGGACGGCGACGCGGCGGGGCTGAGCGCGCCGTTTCTGTCCCAGGCCGGTGGCACGCTGGCCCACATGACCGATCTGACCTGGAACCCACTGCTCCGCGAGCAGCTCACCTGGCACTGGACCTACCAGTTGCGCGACCGCCTCGCCGGGCTCACCGACGCCGAATACCTCTGGGAGCCGGTCCCCGGCTGCTGGAGCCTGCGCCCGCGCGGCGACGGCGGCGCTCCGGCGATCGACTTCTCGATGCCGCAGCCGGATCCGCCGCCGTTCACCACCATCGCCTGGCGGCTCGCCCACGTCATCGTCGGCGTGCTGGCCATGCGCAACGCGTCGCACTTCGGCCGCGCGTCCACCGACTACGGCTCGTTCCCCTACTCCCCGACCGCGGCCGGCGCGCTGGCCCAGCTCGACGAGGAGTACGCGGCCTGGACGGCCGGGGTCGAGGCGCTCGGCGAGGAGGCCCTGGCCCGCCCCTGCGGCCCGGCCGAGGGGCCGTTCGCCGACGTCCCGATGGCCACGCTCGTGCTGCACATAAACCGGGAGGTGATCCACCACCTGAGCGAGGTGTGCCTGCTGCGCGACCTGTACCGCCACACGCCGGAGACGGCCCGATAAATACAAGGGTTCTTGTACATCATCTCTTGTAGGTCTAGCCTGACGGTATGACGGACGGAACCGGCAACCGGCGCGTGAGCGACCCGCGAGCCATGCGGGCGCTGGCCCACCCCACCCGGCTGCGGCTGCTCGGCGAGCTGCGCCTGCGCGGCCCGCAGACGGTCGGCATGCTCAGCGAGCACACCGGCGAGGCGGTGGGCTCGGTCAGCTACCACGTCGGCAAGCTGGCCGAGCACGGCTTCGTGGCCGAGGCCCCCGACCTGGCCCGCGACCGGCGCGAGCGGTGGTGGCGGGCCGCGCACGCCACCACCGACTGGGATCCGCTCGAACTGCTCGACGACCCGGAGCGCCGGCTCGCCGGCAACCTGCTGCGCCAGGCCGCCATGCAGCGCTACGTGGACCGCTACCAGGCGTACCTGGACTCCGAGGCGAGCCTCGACCCGGCCTGGGTACGCGGCACCACCAGCAGCGACATCGTGCTGCGCCTGACGCCGGAGGAACTGGTCGAGCTGCGCGACGAGCTGTCCGCGCTGGGCCGGCGCTGGCAGGAACGCGGCGCACCCGGCCGGGCCGGCGCCGAGATGGTCACGCTGATCTGGCAGGCGTACCGGGGGCCGCAGTGAACCGCGACCGCCGGCCGCTGGCCGGACTGCTGATCGGGCACGCCGTCTCGCTGACCGGCAACGTGCTCACGCTCATCGCGCTGCCGCTCTACGTGCTCGCCGAGACCGGCTCGCCGGCGGCCACCGGGCTGGCCGGCGCGTTCGCCACCGCGCCGGTGGTGCTCGGCGGCGCGTTCGGCGGCGTGCTCGTCGACCGGATCGGCTACCGGCGGTCCAGCGTGCTCGCCGACGTGGTCTCCGGCGTGACGATCGCCGCCGTACCCCTGTTGCACTCCACAGTCGGCCTGCCGTTCCCGGCGCTGCTGGCCCTCGTCTTCGTCAGCGGCCTGCTGGACACGCCGGGGCAGACCGCGCGCACCGCGCTGCTGCCGGAGGCCGCGGCGGCGGCCGGGGTGCCGATCGAGCGGGCGGCCGGGTGGGAGGACGCAACGTCGCGCGGCGCCCGGATGATCGGCGCACCCTTGGCCGGCCTGCTGGTCGGTGTGTTCGGGGCGGTGCCGGTGCTGGCGCTGGACGCGGTGACGTTCGCCGTGTCGGCGCTCGTGGTGACGCTGCTGGTCCCGCGTGGCCTGCGACCGTCCGACGACGGCAGCGAGCCGGAGACCGGAGGCTACTGGCGGCAGTTCGCCGCCGGGCTGCGTTTCCTGGTCCGCGAGCCGCTGCTGCGCGCCATGGTCCTGCTGGTGCTGGTGACCAACCTGTTCGACGCGGCCAAGAGCCAGGTGCTGCTGCCGGTGGTCGCCGAACGGGAACTCGGCGGGCCGGCCGCGTTCGGCCTGCTGGTCGGCGTCATGGGTGGCGGGGCGCTGGTCGGCTCGCTGGTGTTCAGCGCGATCGGTCACCGGCTGCCCCGCCGGGCCACGTTCGTCACCGCGTACGCGCTGTGCGGCGCCCCACCACTGTGGGCGCTCGCCGCCGCGCCGTCGCTGCCGGTGGTGGCCGCCGTGGTGGCGGTGGCCGGGCTGGCCGCCGGCGCGCTCAATCCGCTGATGGGCGCGGTCCAGTTGGAGCGGGTGCCGCCGGCCATGCGGGCCCGGGTCTACGGCGTGATCGGCGCGGGCGCGTGGGCGGCCATGCCGGCCGGCGCGGTCGGCGCGGGATTCGCCGCGGACCGGTTCGGCGCCACGTCCACGCTCGTCGTGATGGGCGCGTGCTACCTGCTGGTGGTGCTGACGCCACTGCTGGGCGGTCCGTGGCGGGACATGCGCCGGCCCGCCGTGGTGCGGCAGCGTGAGCCGGAGCCCACGTCGGAGCGCCGGCGGGAAACGCTCTCTTGACATCGACCGACTTCGTTCATACCTTCATCGAAGTCCATTTGTATGGTTTGTTAACCGTTGGGCGGGGCCGGCCGCCGTGACGGAGAACGGCCACCACCCCCGCAGGAGGCGCCCCGTGCGCACCATCCGCACCCTCGCCGCACTGGCGGCGACGGCGGTCGGCCTCACCGCCGTCCTCGCCCTCGTCCCCCTGTCTCTTATACACCTCTGACGCTGCCGACGAATAGCC
>NZ_RCVK01000143.1:0-24245 GCF_003667485.1 Micromonospora sp. BL1 | reverse complement strand
GGTCCGGGGTGGTGGCGCTCAACGCCCTGTGCTGGCTCGGCGGGGTCGCCGCCGGGCTCACGTTGCGGCTGCTCGACGAGCGGGCGAAGATCACCGCCGAGCGGGTACGCCGCGACGAGCGGCTGGAACTGGCCCGGGAACTGCACGACGTGGTGGCCCACCACGTCACCGGCATGGTGGTGCAGGCGCAGGCCGCCCACCTGGTCGGGCGCCGGGATCCGGCGCGCGCCACGGAGTCGCTGGCCGGCATCGAGGCGGCCGGCGGCGAGGCGATGCGGGCCATGCGCCGCCTGGTCGGGCTGCTGCGGGACACCGCTGACGCGCCGCCGGCCTCGGCCGGTACGGAGCAGATCGAGGAACTTGTCGAGCGGTTCCGCCGGCAGGGCCCGCCGGTGCGGCTGCGGCTGCCGGAACAGACGGCCTGGCCGCCGGAGGTCACCAGCACCGTGCACCGGATCGTCCGGGAGGCGCTGACGAACGTGGCCCGCCACGCGCCGCACGCCGCCCAGGTCACTGTGGACGTGGCGCGGGAGCCGGACGCCGTGGTGGTCGAGGTGACCGACGACGCGTCCGGCGCGCCCGCCGGGTCCCGGGACGGATACGGCCTGATCGGCCTGCGCGAGCGCGTCGAGGCCCTCGGCGGCACGCTGCGCGCCGGTCCCCGCCCGGATAACTCCGGGTGGTCGGTGCGGGCGGTCGTGCCGAACGGGAGGGCGTGATGACGATCCGGGTGCTGCTCGCCGACGACCAGGCGATGGTCCGCGGCGGGCTGCGGCTGATCCTGGAGGACCAGCCGGACATCTCGGTGGTGGCCGAGGCGTCCGACGGCGTCGACGCGGTCGCCCAGGCCCGCCGGCTGCGCCCCGACGTCTGCCTGGTGGACATCCGGATGCCGCGGCTCGACGGTCTCCAGGTGACCCGGGCGCTCGCCGGGCCCGGGGTGGCCGACCCGCTGCGCGTCGTCGTGGTCACCACGTTCGACCTGGACGAGTACGTCTACGGCGCGCTGCGCGGCGGAGCGGCCGGGTTCCTGCTCAAGGACGCCGGACCGGCCCTGCTGGTGGAGGCGGTCCGGGCGGCGCACCAGGGCGACGCGCTGGTCTCCCCGTCGGTGACGGTCCGGCTGCTGCGCCACCTGACCCCGCCCGCACCACCCCGCGACGACAGCCGCCCGGCGTTGTCCGAGCGGGAGATCGAGGTGGTGCGCGAGATCGCCCGGGGCCGCACCAACCTGGAGATCGGTGCCGAGCTGTTCATCTCGCTGAGCACCGTCAAGAGCCACGTCTCCGCGGTGCAGACGAAGCTCGGCCTGCGCAACCGTACCGAGATCGCGGTCTGGGCGTGGGAGCACCGCATCGTCGACTGAAATCATTGGCGGACGCCATACCGTACGTTGTACGTTAGTGCCCTCGTCGACGGAGGGGGCACACACGTGGAACACGCGATCCTCGCGGAGGGCCTGCGCAAGCGGTACGGGGACACGGCCGCGCTGGACGGATTCGACCTGCGGGTGCCACCCGGCACCGTGTGCGGGCTGCTCGGCCCGAACGGCGCCGGCAAGACCACAGCCGTCCGCATCCTGGCCACGCTGCTGCGCTTCGACGCCGGGCGGGCCGAGGTCGCCGGCTTCGACGTGGCGGAGCAGGCCGATCGGGTACGCCACCGCATCGGCCTGGTCGGGCAGCACCCGGCCGTGGACGAGGCACTGAGCGGGCGGGAGAACCTGGTCATCTTCGGCCGCCTGTTCCACCTGGACCGGGCCACTGCGAGACGGCGCGCCACCGAACTGCTCGACCGGTTCGGGCTCGCCGACGCCGGCGGGCGGCCGGTACGCACGTACTCCGGTGGCATGCGCCGCCGGCTCGACCTGGCCGCCGGCATGATCCTCGCGCCGTCGGTGCTGTTCCTCGACGAGCCGACCACCGCGCTCGACCCGCGCGGGCGCAACGAGGTGTGGGAGGCGGTACGCGACCTGGTGCGCGCCGGCACCACGGTGCTGCTCACCACGCAGTACCTGGACGAGGCCGACCAGCTCGCCGACCGCGTCTGCGTGCTCGACGCCGGCCGGGTGATCGCCGAGGGCACCCCGGACGCACTGAAGTCCCGCCTCGGCGGCGACCGGATCGAACTGGTCGTCCGCGACGTCGCCGACCTCGCCACCGCCGCCGGACGGCTGCGCGCGGTCGCCCACGCCGAACCGGCGGTCGACCCGGACCGGCGGGCGGTCAGCGCCCAGGTCGGCGACCGGGCCGGCGCGCTGACCGAGGTGCTGCGCGCACTCGACGCCGACGGCGTCGGCGTGGCCGACGTGGCGCTGCGGCGACCCACACTGGACGAGGTGTTCCTCCAGCTCACCGGCGTGCCGTCCGCCGCCCGTGCCGGCGTGGAGGTGACCGCGTGACCGCGACGGTGACCCCGGCCCGGCGCCCGTCCCTGGCCGGTGACGGCCTGACGCTCACCGGGCGCGCGCTGGCGCACTGGCGGCGCGAGCCCGGCCCGCTGATCGGCTCGCTGGGCTTCGACATCCTGATGGTGCTGATGTTCGCGTACCTGTTCGGCGGCGCGCTCCAGGTGCCCGGCGGCGGCAGCTACCGCGAGTTCCTGATGCCGGGCATGTTCGCCATGACCATGGTCTTCGGCATCAGCATGACCACCATGGCGGTCTCGGCGGACCTGGACCGCGGCGTCACCGACCGGCTGCGGTCAATGCCGGTGTCCCGGCTGGCCCCGCTGCTCGGCCGCGCGGCCGCCGACCTGATGTTCGCGGTGGTGACGCTCGCGGTCATGCTGGGTGTCGGCCTGGCGGTCGGGTGGCGGGCGCGCGGCGACCTCGGCGACACGCTCGCCGCGCTCGGGCTGATCCTGCTGCTGCGGTTCGCGCTGGTCTGGGTGGGCATCTTCCTCGGCCTGACCGTGAAGGGGCAGAGCGCGGTCACCGCCGTGCAGACGCTGGAGTTCCCGCTCGGCTTCCTGTCCAGCGCGTTCGTGGCGCCGTCCACCATGCCCGCGTGGCTGGGCGCGGTCGCCGAGTGGAACCCGCTGTCCGCGACCGTCGGGGCCACCCGGGAGCTGTTCGGCAACCCCGGCTGGGGCGGCGACTCGTGGGTGGCCGCACACCACCCGCTGCTGGCGGTGCTGTGGCCGCTGGTGCTGGTCGCGGTGTTCCTGCCGCTGTCGCTGCGCCGCTACCGGGCGCTGAGCCGCTGAGCCGGACCCCGGGGGGGCGGCAGCGTGCCGCCCCCCGGGGGCGCCGGTCACGGCCCGGTGAGCACGACCAGCTCGCCGGTGGCCCGGGTCATCGCGACGTACCGGTCCACCGCCCCGGCGATCCCGTCGCCGAACGACTCCGGGTCGACCAGCACCACCAGGTCGAACTCCAGCCCCTTGGCGAGCACCGGGCTCAGCGACCGGACCCGGTCCGAGGCCGGGAACGCCGGATCGCCGATGACGCACGCGACGCCCTCGGCGTGGGCGGCGAGCCAGCCGTTCACCACCGCGCGCAGCTCGGCGCGGTCGCCGTACCGCACGGGGGCGCCGTCGCGGATGGACGTGGGCACGTTGGCGTCCGGGAGGACGGCCCGGATCACCGGCTCGGCCGCCGCCATCACCTGCGCGGGGGTGCGGTAGTTGACGGTCAGCGTCGCCACCTCGACCCGGTCGAACCCGGCCCGCGCCAGCCGCTCCGGCCACGACTCGGTGAACCCGTGCCGCGCCTGCGCCCGGTCACCGACCACCGTGAAACTGCGCGACGGGCAGCGCGCCAGCAGCATCTGCCACTGCGCGTCGGTCAGCTCCTGCGCCTCGTCCACCACGACGTGCGCGAACGGCCCCGCCAGCAGGTCCGGATCCGCCGCGCTCAGCGCGCTGGAGTCGACCAGGCTGGTCCGCATGTCCTCGCCGTACAGCATGGTCATCAGACCCTCGCCGTCGTCGTAGGCGTGCGACGCGATCAGCGCGTCGACCACCGTGTCCATCTCGACGCGCTGCGCGGCCAGCACCGCCTCGTCGCGGCGCCGCCGCAGCGACGCCTCCGGGTCACCGACCCGCCGCCGGGCCGCGTCCAGCCACGGCAGGTCCGCCACCGTCCACGCCCGGGCGTCGGCCCGCCGCAGCGTACGGATCTCCTCGACGCTCAGCCAGGGTGCGCACCGGCGCAGGTAGGCCGGCACCGACCACAGGTCGGCGACCACGTCGAGCGGGTCGAGCAGCGGCCACGCCCGGCCGAACGCGGTGGCCAGTTCGCGGTCGCGTCCCAGGGCCCGGCGCACCGCCTCCTCCGGCTCGTCGCCGCGGTACTTCTCCACCAGGATCGTCAGCAGTTCCTCCCACACGTCGTCACGGGCCTCGTTGTGCGGGACGCCCGGCCCGGCCGCCTCGAACGCCGTCCTCCAGTCGTCGGCGGTCAGCCCCAGCTCGGCGTCCCCGACACCGACAGTCATCCCGGTCGTGGGTGGCTCCTCGTAGAAGCGGACCGCGGCGTCGACCGCCCGCACCGGGTCCGCGGACGCCTTCAGCCGGGCCACCTCCGGGTCGGTCTCCGGCGCCGCCGCCGCGCCCTCCGGCACCAGGTCGGCCAGGGTGCAGATCTGCACGTCCTCCTCGCCCAGGCTGGGCAGCACGTCGGAGACGTAGTTCAGGTACGGCTGGTGCGGCCCGACCACCAGCACCCCGCCCCGGCGCTCGCCCAGCCGCGGGTCGGCGTGCAGCAGGTACGCGGTGCGGTGCAGCGCCACCACCGTCTTGCCGGTGCCGGGACCGCCGTCGACCACCAGCGCGCCCCGGGAACCGGCCCGGATGATCGCGTCCTGGTCGGCCTGGATGGTGCCGAGCACGTCGCGCATCCGCGCCGACCGGGTCGCGCCGAGGCTGGCGATGAACGCCGACTGGTCGTCCAGCGCGGCGTGCCCGGCCAGACCGTCGGCGGTGAACACCTCGTCCCAGTAGTCGGTGATCCGGCCTCCGCTCCACCGGTATCGGCGGCGGCTGACCAGGCCCATCGGGTCGGCGTGGGTCGCGCCGAAGAACGGCTCGGCGGCGGGGGAGCGCCAGTCCAGCAGCAGCCGGCCGCCCGCGCCGTCGGTCAGGCCGAGCCGGCCCACGTACACCGGGGCCGCGCCGTCCGCGGCGACCATCCGGCCCAGGCACAGGTCCAGGCCGTAACGGCGCAGCGTACGCAGGCGCGCGCTCAGCCGCCGGACCTCCTGGTCCCGGTCGACCGCCTGCCGGCCCCGGCCGCCCGCGGCCCGTCGCGTCGCGTCGAGCCGGTCGGTCAGGTCGGCGATCGAGCGGCGCAGACTGTCCGCGATGGCGGCGAAGTGCCGCTCGTCGGCGGCGATCAGGTCCGGGTCGGCCTTCGCCGACAGACGCTCAGGAAGATCGAAAACGCTTGTGGTGGGCAGATTCAACTCGTCTCCGATCACGGGCACGGCCGAGCCTCCGCTCTTCGCGGCTTTTCGAATGCCTCGGCAATGGGTTACGGCCGGCAATTGTGCGCCGTCACCCGGGTCTTGCGGCAAGACCGGGGGTGCGCTATATGTTGGTAGTGGCGGGAGAACCCGCCATTCTTTTTGCGCGGACAATTCTCGGGCTCTCCCTTCCGGCGTCCCGCCGGCCGCCGGTGCCCGGCGCGGCCGGTAGGATGACGGCACCATGTCGAAGGAGCGCCGGCGCAAGGCCGATCCCGCCCGCAGCCTGGCCCTTCTCTGGCGTACCCGGGAGCCGGCCAGCCGCGGCGCCGGTCCCGGCCTCAGCGTCGACCGGATCGTGCGCACCGCGATCGAGATCGCCGACGCCGAGGGCCTCGACGCGCTCACCATGCGCCGGGTCAGCGAGGCGCTCGGCGTCGGCACCATGTCCGTCTACACGTACGTGCCGGGCAAGGCGGAACTGCTCGACGTCATGGTGGACACCGTCCTCGGTGACCTGCCGCGCCCGGCCGACGTGCCGGGCGGCTGGCGCGGCCGGCTCGAGCGCATCGCCCGGGACAACCTCGCGCTCTACCGGGCCCACCCGTGGCTGCTGCGCGCCGAGACGACCCGGCCGGTGCTCGGCCCGAACGTGCTCGCCAAGTACGACTACGAACTGCACGCGGTCGCAGACATCGGGCTCGACGACGTGGAGATGGACGCCGTTCTCACGCTCCTGCTGGGGCACGCCAAGAACGCGGCCCGGGGCGCGCTGGACGTGGCCGAGCTGGAACGTGAGACCGGGATGACCGACGACCAGTGG
Source organism: Micromonospora sp. BL1 (assembly GCF_003667485.1). Taxonomy (NCBI): domain Bacteria; kingdom Bacillati; phylum Actinomycetota; class Actinomycetes; order Micromonosporales; family Micromonosporaceae; genus Micromonospora; species Micromonospora sp. BL1. The sequence continues at coordinate 18,017 of NZ_RCVK01000143.1, read as the reverse complement.
TGGCAGACGCACGGCCCCTGGCTGGAGAAGTTCATGACCGCCGGCAGTTTTCCGCTCGCCGCGCGGGTCGGCACCGCCGCCGGGATGGCGCACGGCGGGGCGTACGGACCGGACCACGCCTTCGAGTTCGGTCTCCAGCGGGTGCTCGACGGCATCTCGGTGGTGGTGGCCGCCCGCGCCGCCGACGAGCCGGAGCCCGGGAAGACCTTGTAATCCTACTAGTTAAGTAGGAAACTCTCACTGGGTCGATGATCCCCCGTCACCCGTCGCCTCCGGCTGCCCTCCGTCGCCCGCGCGTACCCGTAGGAGCCCCTCATGAGCAACGCGCCCACGCCACCCGAACCGCCCACCGCAGGCACGTCCCGGCTCGCCTTCAGCGAGGACTGGGCCGCCACCGTCCTCGGCCTCGCGCTGCTGCTCCTGGTGCTGGCCGGTGCGATCCCCGCCGGGCTGGTGCCGTGATGGCCGCCGCCCCGGAACCCGCCGTCCGCAGCACCGCCGCCGGGCCGCCCGCGGCCTCCACCGCGGATGCCCCGGCCGCCGCGACCCCGGTGGACCGACCCGCCGGTACGCCCGCGGTCGCGCCACCCCGGGCCGACCTGCGCACCGGCGCGTTCTGGGCCTGGACCGGCCTGGGCCTGCTGGTGGTGCTGGGTCTCGCCGCGCTCACCCGGTACCTCGAACAGAACGTGCCGGTCTGGGCCGAGGGCAGCGCCATCGAGGACGTGGCCGGCGCGGTCGAGTACCCGGTCTACGCGATCCTGCTCGGCCTGCTCGGCAACCTGGTCGTCACGGTGACCGGGCTGCGGGACCGGATCTCCGCCGCGTTCCGTACCGAGTTCTTCATCAAGACCGGTCTGGTGCTGCTCGGCGCCTCGATCAACCTCGCCGTCATCGGGAGCGCCGCCGGGCCCGCCATCGCCCAGGCGCTGCTGCTGATCAGCGGCGTGTTCCTGTTCACCTGGTGGCTGGCCGGGCGGTTCGGCCTGGACGAGAAGCTGCGGGCACTGCTCGCCTCGGCGGTGTCGATCTGCGGAGTCAGCGCCGCCATCGCCGCCGCCGGTGCGGTACGGGCCCGCCGCGAACAGCTCGCGTACACGGCCAGCCTGGTCATCGCGTTCGCGCTGCCGTCGATCTTCCTGCTGCCGTGGCTGGCCGACGTGCTCGGCCTCTCCGACGCGGTCGCCGGCGCGTGGATCGGCGGCAACATCGACACCACCGCCGCCGTCACCGCGGCCGGCGCGCTCGCCGGCGAGGACGCGCTCCAGATCGCCAGCATCGTCAAGGTCACCCAGAACGCGCTGATGGGCGTGGTCGCGGTGGCGCTCACCGCGTACTTCGCGCTGCGCGTGGAGCGCCGCCCGGACGCGCCGCGCCCCGGGCTCGGCGAGCTGTGGCGCCGGTTCCCGAAGTTCGTCCTTGGGTTCGTCGCCGCCTCGGTGATCGCCACCTGGTACCTCGACGCGGCCGGGGCGGACGGCAAGGCCACCATGGCGATCGTCACCGACCTGCGGGTCTGGTTCCTCATCCTGGCCTTCGTCAGCATCGGCCTGGAGGTCCGCGTGTCGTCGCTGCGCGAGGCCGGCTGGCGGCCGGTGACCGTGTTCGGCGCCGCGACCGTGTTCAACCTGGTGCTGGCCCTCGGACTGGCGTCGGTGCTGTTCCACGGCTTCACGGTCTGACCGCCGTCCGTCCCCGTACACCTTGGAGGAACGCCGTGCCCGAGCCCGCCGACACCCCGGTCGACGCCGACGCCGACGCGCTGCGGACGCTGCTGCGCCACCAGGCCAGCACCGTCACGGTGGTCACCGCCGCCGGACCGCCCGCGGCCGGGTTCACCGCCACCTCGTTCACCGCTGTGTCGCTGCGACCGCCGATCGTCTCGTTCTGCCTGGACCTGGGCTCGTCGAGCTGGCCGGTGGTGTCCCGGGCGCGGCACGTCGGTGTGCACCTGCTCGGGCACGGCCAGCACGAGGTGGCCCGGAGGTTCGCCACCAGCGGGATCGACCGGTTCGCCGAGCCGACCCGGTGGCGGCCCGGCCCGGAAGGGGTGCCCATCCTCGACGACACGCTGGCCTGGCTGCTGTGCCGGGTGGTGGACCGGGTCGTCGTCGGGGACCACGCCGTCGTGCTGGCCGAACCGGAACTGCTGCGGCACGCCGACGTCGGTTCGCCGCTGCTCTACCACCGGGGGCGGTACGCCGGGCTCGCCGACACGACCGACCCCGGCGACCGCCGCTCCGCGGCCTGAGCGCCCGGGGCCGGGCGTCGCTATCGTGGCCGCGTGATCACCTGCGTCGTGCACTACACGATCGACCCCGCGCAGATCGAGGCGTTCGAGCGCTTCGCCCGCGCCTGGATGCGGCTGGTGGCACGGCACGGCGGCGTGCACCACGGCTACTTCCTGCCCGCCGAGGGCGCCAGCGACCGGGCCGAGGCGCTGTTCAGCTTCGAGAGCCTGGCGGCGTACGAGCAGTACCGCGCCCGGTTCGGGGTGGACCCGGAGTTCGTCGCCGCCGACCGGATCCGCGACGAGTCGGGCTGCGTCCTGCGGTACGAGCGCACGTTCATGCGTCCGCTCCTGCCCACCGGCTGACACCCCGACCGGCCCGGCTACCGAGGCGGGCCCGGGGGCTCCGCCGCGGCGGCGTAGCGGCGGGCCAGGCGGGCGAACGCCTCGCGCAGGTCCGGCGGCCCGACCACCTCGATGTCGGCGTCGTAGCGGCCGAGCACGGCGGCCAGCCCGGGCCACGACCAGGCGCCGAGCACCAGCCGGCAGCGGTCCGGGCCCAGTTCCTCGACGATCCCGTCGCGGGTCCACCCGGACACCACGCGGGCGGGCAGGTCGAGGATCACCTCGCCCCGGCAGGGCCAGTCACCCGGCCCGGTGGCGCCCTTGAACCGGCCGGCGACGTACGCGGCCACGTCCCCGCCGGGCAGCTCGCGGGGCGTGAACCGGGGGCCGGTGGGCGTACGCGGGCTGATCCGGTCGACCCGGAACGTGCGCCAGTCGTCGCGGTCGAGGTCCCAGGCGACGAGGTACCAGCGCCCACCCCAGGTGACCAGGTGGTGCGGCTGTACCCGGCGCGGCGGCCGGTCCGGATCCGGTGGCGCGGTGGACACCGCCTCGTAGTCGAAGCGCAGCTCCTCGCGGGCGTGCACGGCGGCGCTCAACGTCATCAGCAGCGCCGGTTCCACCCGGTGCCGGGCGGGCGTGCCGGCGCGTTGCGCGTCCACCACCCGCAGCGCGTCCACCCGGTGCCGCAGCCGCGCGGGCATCACCTGCCGCACCGTGGTCAGCGCCCGCGCGGCCGCCTCCTCGATGCCGGTCACGCCCCCGGCGGCGGTCTGCAGCGCCACGGTGAGCGCGACCGCCTGCTCGTCGTCGAAGAGCAGCGGCGGCAACGCGGAACCGGCACCCAGCCGGTAGCCGCCGTCCGGCCCCTTGGCGCTCTCGATCGGATAACCCAGCTCGCGGAGCCGGTCGACGTCGCGGCGCACGGTACGCGGGCTGACCCGAAGCCGTTCGGCGAGCAGCGAGCCCGGCCAGTCCCGTCGCGCCTGCAAGAGGGACAGCAGCGAGAGCAGTCGGGCGGAAGTCTTCGGCACGACACGCATTCTGCCGCGAGAAGAGGACACTTCCTGACCGCTACGCCTGCGAGGGTGGACCCGTACCCGATCAGGACCGGAAGGAACCGATGACGATGACCGGCACCACCACGACCCCCACCACCCTCGACGCCGAGCGGGCCGACCTGCTGGCCGAGCTCGCCGACGCCCGGAACATGCTGATCAACACGGTGCGCGGCCTCACCGACGAGCAGGCCGGGCAGAAGCCGACCGTCAGCGCGCTCTGCCTGGGCGGGTTGATCAAGCACGTCGCGTCCACCGAGGAGGCGTGGCTGCGGTTCGTGGTCGAGGGCCCCTCGGTGATGTCCTTCGCCATGCCCGAGGGCGTCACCTGGGAGGACTTCATGTCCGGCCGGGCCCGCGAGCTGCCGCAGTGGGCGATCGACCGGGGGCGGGACTTCCAGATGCTGCCCGAGGACACGCTGCCGGCGATCCTGGACCGGTACGCCCGCATCGCCGCGCGTACCGAGGAGATCGTCGCCGGCGTCGAGGACCTGTCGGCGACCTGGCCGGTGCCCGACGCGCCGTGGAACGAGCCCGGTTCGGTCCGCAGCGTCCGGCGGGTGCTGATCCACGTCATCGCCGAGACCACGCAGCACGCCGGGCACGCGGACATCCTGCGCGAGAGCATCGACGGCCGCACCACCACCTGAGCCGGCCGGAGAACGAAGCCGTGACGGTGCTCGACCGGCGCGCGCTCAACCGGGCGACGCTCGCCCGGCAACTGCTGCTCGACCGCGCCGCCCTGCCGGTGGCCGGCGCGGTCGAGCACCTGTGCGGGTTGCAGGCCCAGGAGCCCCAGGAGCCGTACGTCGGGCTCTGGTCGCGGCTGCGGGCCTTCGACCCGGCGGTCCTGTCGGACCTGCTGGTGCGCCGCCGCCTGGTGCGTACCCACCTGATGCGCCGCACCGTGCACCTGCTCGCGGCGGACGACGTGCTGGCCTGGCGGTCCCGGCACGACGCGATGCTGCGGCAGCGGGTGCTGGGTGTCTACCGCGGCGAGTTCGACGGGGTCGACCTCGACGAACTCGCCGCGGCGGCCCGGGACGTCCTGGCCGACGGCGAGCCGCGCACCACCGCCGAGATCGTGGGGGCGCTCGCCGCGCGCTGGCCGGCGACCGACCGCCGGGCGCTCGGCGAGATCGTGCTCGCGCTGGTACCGGCCGTGCAGGCGCCGCCGCGCGGGCTGTGGCGGACCGCGGCCGGCGTCCGTACCGTCGCTCTGGACCGGTGGCTGGGCCGCGACGCCGACCCGGCCGGGCCGGACGGCGACGACCCGGCCGGGCGCGCGCTGGTGCGGCGCTACCTGGCCGCGTTCGGCCCGGCCGCGTCGGCGGACCTGCGCGCCTGGTGCGGCCTCGCCGGGCTGCCCGCGGCGGTCGCCGCGGTCCGCGACGAGCTGGTGGCCTTCCGGGACGCGCGCGGCCGGACGCTGCTCGACCTGCCGGGCGCGCCGCGGCCCGAGCCGGACACCCCCGCGCCGGTACGGTTCCTGCCCGCCTTCGACAACGCCGTGCTCGGCTACCACGACCGCAGCCGGATCATCGACGACGCCCACCGCAACCTCTCCGTCGCCGGGGCCCGGTTCGTGCTCGTCGACGGCCGGGTCGCCGCCACCTGGACGGTCGACGCGGGCGTCGTGGTGATCACGCCGCTGCGCGCGTTCACCCGCGCCGAGCGCGCGGCCGCCGCCGAGGAGGGCGCCGCGCTGGCGTCGTTCCTGTCCGAGGGCGACAACCAGGGGGTACGCGTCGCCGCGAGCTGACCGTGGGCTGCCGGTCAGTCGCGTACGGCGCGGCCCATCCGGGTGACCGCCTCGGTGAGCACGGCGGGGGAGGTGGCGAAGTTGAGCCGCACGAACCCGGCGCCGCCGGCGCCGAAGACGTGCCCGGAGCTGAGCGCCACCCGCGCCCGGTCGAGGAACATCCGCGCCGGACCGGCCAGGTCGCTCGCCACCCCCGGCCCGTCGCCCGCCTCGGTGGGCACGCCGAGGCGCCGGCAGTCCAGCCAGGCCAGGTACGTGCCCTCGGGCGGCCGCCACGACACAGTGGGCAGGTGCTCGGCCAGCAGCGACCCGAGCAGCGCCCGGTTCGCGTCCAGGCCGTCGAGCAGCCGGTCCAGCCACGGCCCACCGGCCCGGAACGCGGCGGTGTGCGCGAGCACCCCGAGGTGGCTGGGGCCGTGGCTGACCTCCTCCGGCATCCGGGCCAGGTCGTCCGCCGCGTCCGGCCCGGCGACCGCCAGCGCCGCCTTGAGCCCGGCCAGGTTCCACGCCTTCGACGCCGACACCAGCGCGAACGCGTTCTCGGCACCCGGCACCGTCAGGTACGGGGTGAACCGCACGCCGGGCAGCGCCAGCGGTGAGTGGATCTCGTCGGCCACCACCCGTACGCCGTGCCGGGCGGCCAGCTCGGCGACCGTGGCCAGCTCGTCGGGCCGGTGCACCACACCGGTCGGGTTGTGCGGGTTGCAGAGCAGGAACGCCGGCCGGTCGCCGATCGCACGGGCCCGCCGGAACGCCTCCTCCAGCGCGGCCGGGTCGAGCCGCTGGTCCGCGCCGAGCGGCGCCTCGAGAACCTGCCGCCCGGCGCTTGTGACGAACGCGTAGAACGGCGGGTAGACCGGAGGAGTGACCACCACCGCGTCACCGGGGCCGGTGACCAGGCGCAGCACCTCGACCGTACCCATCATCACGTCCGGCACCAGCGAGGTGCGGCCGACCGGGAAGTCGGTCCAGCCCCACCGCTGCGCGGCGAACCCGCCGACCGCCTCGGCGTACGCGGTGCCGTACGCGTAGCCGGTGTCGCCCAGCTCGACCGCCCGGCGCAGCGCCTCGGCCACCGGCGGCGCCAGCGGCACGTCCTGCTCGGCCACCCACAGCGGCAGCACGTCCGGCGGGTACAGCCGCCACTTCACGCTGGTGCGCTGCCGGAGCTGGTCGAGTGTGAGCTGGGTGAGCGGGTTGCCGTCGTCGGCGGAAACGACCATGCGGCCCACCCTAGGTTCCTCCTACGATCGCCCGATGACCCACCCGGCGTACCCGCTGCGCACGCCCCGGCTGCTGCTGCGCCCGGTCACGCTCGGCGACCTCGACGACGTGCACGCCTGGCAGCGCCGCCCGGACGTGGTCCGCTGGATGGCCGGCGCCGCACCGCGTACCCTGGCGGAGTCCCTGGCGTCGGTGACCGCGATGACCGGCGAGGACGCGCTGCGCGCGGAGGGCGACTGCCTGACGCTCGCCGTGGTGCGCGGTGCGCGGGTGATCGGCGCGGTCGAGCTGGTGTGGCGCAGCGCGTCGGACCGCACCGCCGAGCTGGGGTACGTCTTCCACCCCGACCACGGCGGCCGGGGGCTGGCCACGGAGGCGGCCGGCGCGTTGCTGGACTGGGGTTTCGGCGGGTTCGGGCTGCACCGGGTGGTGGCCCGCTGCCACGCGGACAACGAGCCGTCGGCGCGCCTGATGGCCCGGCTCGGCATGCGGCGGGAGGCGCGGCACGTGCGCAGCTACCGGTTCCGGGGCGGCTGGGCCGACCAGCTCGTCCACGCGATCCTGGCCGACGAGTGGCGGTCCCGGCCGGTCAGGCCGGGCTGACCGCGCTCAGTCCACCCGCCCCGGCGAGCAGCACGGTGTCCGCGTCGAGGGCGTGCAGGGAGTCGATCCGGCGTAGCGGGGTGGTCCTCTCGTGGACGCCGTCGTCGTCCATGTACAGGAGGGTGCCGGACCGGCGCGCCACCACGTGACGGTGGCCGGCCGCCACCACGCCGGGGACCGGCGGGTCACCCGCACCCACGCGCCGGTGGACACCGCCGGTGGTCAGGTCGACGGCGGTCAGGCCGCCCCGGCTGTCGCGTACCCAGGCGAGGGCGCCGGTGACGCACGGCGCGTCCGGGGTGAGGCCGGCCTCGGCGCGGAAGAACTCCTCGCCGTCGCCGGATCCGACGGGGGCCCGCCGGATCGTGCGCGGGCCGCACCGGAGCAGCACGTGATCGTCGTCGACGGCGACGAGGGCGGGCCGGTCGTCGCTGTCCGCCAGCGGCTCGGGCAGGGCGAGCCGACGCACCTCGGCGCCGCCGCCGGGGTCGAGCATCCGCAGCTCGGACGCGCCCGGAGCGCCCACCACGACGACGCCGCCGGTCACCACGGGCCGTACCGTGGCCACCCGCGCGGCGGTGGTCCACCGGAGCGTCCCATTCTCCCGGTGCAGCGCCCGCAGCGCGGTGTACCCGCGCCACCCGCCCACCAGCACCGTGTCCCCGGCCACCACGAGATGACCGGTGTACGGCGGGACCGCCGCGCGCCACACCAGCGCGCCGGTACGCAGGTCGAGGCAGTCCACCTCGTCCCGGTTCTGCGGCAGGGCCCAGCACCGCTCGCCCGCCGCGACAACCGCCCGGGGCCAGGTGCCCAGCGGTACGTCCCAGCGCGTGTCGCCGGTCGCGGCGTCCAGCCCGACCAGGCGGGTGGCGCGTTCGTGCGCCACCACGTACCCGGACGCCACCGCGACGGCCTGCGGGCCACGCAGGTGTGACGGCCTGCTCCACCGCACCCGGACCCGCCGCGCGCCGGGAGGGGTCATGTCGCCTCGCACTCGTCTCCGACCCGGATCTCGCCCGTGCTCAGCGGCACGAGGCGGACGCCGAACCACGTCTTCCCGTCGTGGCGCCGGTGCCGGGCCAGCGTGCGGATCGGCTCCTTCCCGCCGGCGAGGGTCTCCGGGTCGATGAGCGTCACCGAACAGCGGTCGCAGCGTTCGGACACCCGGAAGTCCACCGCGCCGATGCGCACCCGCGTCCAGCCGTCCTCGGCGAACGGTTCGACCGGCCCGTCCAGCACCACAGTCGGCCGGAACCGGGCCATCGCCAGCGGCTCCGGCGCGGGCTCGCCGCGTTCCAGCGCGCCCTCGACGATCCAGTCCCGCAGCCGCCGCAGCGACGGCAGTGTGGCCACCAGCAGCGGTCCGGCGTCGGACAGGTTCAGCGGATCACCGGGCCCGCCGCCGTGCTCGGCCGACATCGGCCGGCGGCGCGGGTCGTCCAGCCAGGCCAGCCGTACGGGCCGGCCCAGCCGCGCGGAGAGCCAGTCGTGGGCCTCGTCGGTGGCGAGCCGGACCGTGTCCAGCCGGGACACGTCGGTGGCGACCGGCGGCCCGTCCACCGGTTCGGCGACGGTCAGCGACGACCCGTCGCGGGCGGTGAGCGTGATCGACCCGGCGCCGGGGGCGGCGGTCACGCCGAGCAGCGCGGGCAGGGCGGTCGAGCCCAGTTTGCCGCCGTCGGGGCGCAGCACCAGCCAGCGGCGGTCGTGACGCAACCCCCACGGCTCGACGTCGGCCCGGTCGACGTCGACGCCGCCGAGGGACTTGACCGGGTACAGGTGCACCGAGGCGAGTCGCGTCACCACGCCCTCAGCCGATCTTCGGGGTGGCGCGGTCGATGATCGCTGCGAGGTCCAGCCCGCCCGGCAGCGTCCCGTACGCCTGACCGTGGTCGCCGTCGAGCCGGGAGGCGCAGAACGCGTCGGCGACCGCCGGGTGGCCGTGGCGCACCAGCAGCGCGCCCTGGAGCACCAGCGCCAGCCGCTCCACCACCCGCCGGGCGCGCAGCTCCAGGTCGGTGTGGTCGGCGAGTTCGTCGCGCACCCGGCGCACCGCGGCGTCCAGCCGGGCGTCCGCGCCGGCCGCGGCGGCCACCTCCGCCTCGTACGCGGCGAGCACCTGCGGTTCCCGGGTGAGCGCGCGCAGCACGTCCAGCGCGGCGACGTTGCCGGAGCCCTCCCAGATCGAGTTCAGCGGCGACTCGCGGAACAGCCGCGGCATGCCGGACTCCTCCACGTAGCCGTTGCCGCCCAGGCACTCCAGCGCCTCGGCGGCGTGCCCCGGCCAGCGCTTGCACACCCAGTACTTGCCGACGGCGAGGGCGAGGCGCTTGAACGCGGTCTCGCCGTCGTCGCCGCGCGCCGACCGGTCGGTCGCCCCGGCCAGCCGCATCATCAGCACTGTGGCGGCCTCGGACTCGACGGCCAGGTCGGCCAGCACGTTGCGCATCAGCGGCTGGTCGGCGAGGTAGTCGCCGAACGCCCGCCGGTGGGTGGCGTGGTGCACGGCGGTGGTGACGCCGTGGCGCATCCCGGCCGCGGCGCCGATCACGCAGTCGAGCCGGGTCAGGTTGACCATGTCGATGATGGTGCGCACGCCCCGGCCCTCGTCGCCGACGCGCCACGCCACCGCGTGCTCGTACTCGACCTCGGCGGAGGCGTTGGAGCGGTTGCCGAGCTTGTCCTTGAGCCGCATCAGCCGCATCGGGTTGCGGCCGCCGTCGGGCAGCACCCGGGGGACCAGGAAGCAGGTGAGGCCGCCGGGCGCCTGCGCGAGGGTGAGGAACAGGTCGCACATGGGCGCCGAGGTGAACCACTTGTGCCCGACGAGCCGGTAGCTGCCGTCCGGCTCCGGCCGGGCCGTGGTGGTGTTGGCGCGGACGTCCGAGCCGCCCTGCTTCTCGGTCATCGACATGCCGGCGAGCAGCCCGCGCTTGGTCTGCGGCGGGCGGAGCCCGAAGTCGTACTCGCGGGTGGTGAGCAGCGGCTCGTAGCGGGCGGCCAGGTCCGGGCTGTGCCGCAGCGCGGGCACTGCCGCGTACGTCATCGAGATCGGGCAGCCGTGCCCGGCGTCGGGTCGCCACAGGTAGAAGCCGGCCGCGCGGGCCACGTGCGCGCCCGGCCGGTCGTCGGCCCACGGCGCGGCGTGCAGGCCGTGACCGACGGCGGTACGCATCAGCTCGTGCCAGGACGGGTGGAACTCCACCTCGTCGATCCGGTGGCCGTACCGGTCGTGGGTGCGCAGCACCGGCGGGTGCTCGTTGGCGAGCCGCCCGTGTTCGGCGGCCTCCTCACCACCGGCGAGCCGGCCCAGCTCGTGCAGCCCGGGCAGCGCCCAGCCGGCGCCCTCGCGGGCCACGCCGTCGCACAGCGCCGGGTCGTCGGCGGTGTCGTGGCCGACCATCGGCGGGACCTGGTTGACGACCTCGTGTGTGGTCACGGCGGCAACTCCCAGCGCTGGTGGCGGATCAGGTCGGGGCCCGGATTGAACCACCGTTCACTCCGCACCGGCAAGCACTCGACGACAAGTCAATTTGGCTGGATTCGTTTGACATGATCCGGCTCGGAGAGAAGACTCGCCGAAACTTTCTTTTGTCCGGGAAGTCGCTAGGGGGGCCTGTGTCCAGGAAGAAGCTCGGCGCGCTCGGCGCCGCACTCACACTGACAGTCGGCGTCCTGTCCGGATGCACCGGCGGCGAGGCGGTCGACGTCGGCGGCGGGGGGAACGCCGGCGGCGCCGGCGGGGTCCTCAACGCCGCGATCGGCGGCGAGCCGGACCAGCTCGACCCGCACAAGACCTCCGCGTACTACAGCTTCCAGGTGCTGGAGAACGTCTACGACACGCTCGTCGAGCCGGACGCCGACCTGAAGATGGTGCCGTCGCTGGCGACGAAGTGGACCACCAGCGCCGACCAGCTCACCTGGACGTTCACGCTGCGCGAGGGCGTCACGTTCTCCGACGGGTCGCCGCTGACCTCCGAGGACGTCGTCTACTCCTTCGAGCGGATCATCAAGGAGAAGCTGAACAACGCGTACAAGTTCGCCACCGTCAAGTCGGTCACCGGGCCCGACCCGGCCACGGTGGTGGTGACGCTGAGCGCGCCCACGCCGAACCTGCTGGCGAACCTCGGCGGGTTCAAGGGCGTGGCGATCGTGGAGAAGTCCAACGTCGAGTCCGGCAAGGTGAAGACCGCACCGGTGGGCAGCGGCCCGTTCAAGGTGGCCGGCTACACCTCCGGCGACAGCGTGAAGCTGGTGCGCAACGACTCCTACTGGGGCGAGAAGCCGAAGCTGGACGGCGTCACGTTCACCTTCGTCAAGGACCCGACTGTGGCGTTGCAGAACCTGCGCAGCGGCCAGGTCCAGTGGACCGACAACCTGCCGCCCCAGCAGGTCGGCTCGCTCAAGGACGACGGCGACATCACGGTGAAGTCGGCGCCGTCGACCGACTACTGGTACGTGGCGCTCAACGAGGCCCGCAAGCCGTTCGACAACCCCGAGGTGCGGCGCGCGATCGGGTACGCGCTGGACCGCGAGGCGATCACCAAGGCGGCGAAGTTCGGGCTGGCCACCGTCAACCAGACCGCCATCCCGAAGGCGAGCGCGTTCTACTACGACTACGCGCCCTACAGCCACGACCCGGGCAAGGCGAAGCAGATGCTCGGCCAGGCCGGCGTGAGCAACCTGACCATGGACCTGATGGTCACCAGCGAGTACCCGGAGACGGTCACCGCCGCGCAGGTCATCGCCGCGCAGCTCAAGGCCGTCGGCATCACCGTCAAGATCCGTACGCTGGACTTCGCCCAGTGGCTCGACGAGCAGGCGAAGGGCAACTTCGACGGGTTCATGCTCGGCTGGCTCGGCAACATCGACCCGGACGAGTTCTACTACGCCCAGCACCACAGCGGCGGCACGTTCAACTTCCACAAGTACAAGAACCCGGCGGTCGACAAGCTGCTGGACGACGCCCGCACCCAGACCGACCAGGGCGCCCGCAAGCAGGCGTACGAGCAGGCCGCGAAGCAGATCGTCGACGACGCCAGCTACCTCTACCTCTACAACCCGGACGTGGTGCAGGGCTGGTCGAAGAAGGTCTCCGGCTACGACGTGCGCACCGACCGGGCGATCCGGTTCCGGTCGGTCGCCCTGGCCAAGTGATGGCCCGCTTCGTCCTGCGACGGGTACTCCAGTCGGCGGTCGTGCTTGTCGGTGTGACCCTTGTGGTGTTCCTGCTGCTGCAACTGGTGCCGGGCGACCCGGTCCGGGTGGCGCTCGGCACCCGGTTCGACCCGCAGACGTACGAGGCGCTGCGGGAACGCGCCGGCCTCGACCAGCCGCTGCCGGTGCAGTACGTCAGCTACCTCGGGCACGCGCTCACCGGTGACCTGGGAGTCAGCTTCCGCACCGGCCAGCCGGTGAGCGCGATCGTGCTGGAGCGGCTGCCCGCCACGCTGTCACTGGCCGTCACCGCCGTGGTGTTCGCGCTGCTCGTCGCGTTCCCGCTGGGCATCGTCGCGGCGGTACGCAGCGGCTCCGCCGTCGACCACGCGGCCCGCGTGTTCAGCCAGTTCGGCGTCTCCGTACCGGACTTCTGGATGGGCATCATGGGCATCCTGCTGTTCGCCGGGGTGCTCGGCTGGCTGCCCCCCTCGGGTTACGTGGCGCTGACCGACGACCCGGGCCGGTGGGCCACCCACGTGGCGCTGCCGGCGGTCACCGTCGGCCTGGTCACCGCCTCGATCCTCACCCGGTTCATCCGCTCCTCCGTGCTGGAGGTGCTCTCCGCCGACTACGTGCGCACCGCCGAGGCGAAGGGGCTGCGCAACCGGGTGGTGATCCTGCGGCACGTGCTGCGCAACGCGCTCATCCCGGTCGTCACCGTGGTCGCGGTGCAGCTCGCGAGCCTGCTCGGCGGCGTCATCGTGATCGAGGTGCTGTTCGCCTGGCCCGGCATCGGGCGGCTCACCTTCGACGCCGTGCAGGCCCGCGACTATCCCGTCCTGCAGGGCGCGGTGCTGCTCGTCGCGGCGCTGTTCCTGCTGGTCAACCTGCTGGTGGACATCCTCTACGCCCGCCTCGACCCGAGGATCACGGTCAAGTGAGCGCCACGGCCGAGAGCACCGGACGCCGCGTCCTCGACGCGCTGCGCCGCGACCCGCTCGCCGTCGGCGGCACGATCGTGCTCGTGCTGCTGGTCGTGGTGGGCGTGGCCGGCCCATGGCTGGCACCGGCCGGCGTCAACGACGTCGACGTGGACCAGATGCTGCGCCCACCCAGCGGCGCGCACCCGTTCGGCACCGACGAACTGGGCCGCGACGTGCTCAGCCGGGTGCTCGTCGCCGCCCGCGTCTCGCTTCAGGTCGGCGCCGTCAGCGTCGGCATCGCGCTGGTCGCGGGCGTGACGCTCGGGCTGTTCGCCGGCTACTACCGGGGCTGGCTGGACAGCGTGCTCATGCGGTGCATGGACGTGCTGTTCGCGTTCCCGGTGCTGCTGCTGGCGGTGGCGATCGTGGCGGTGCTCGGCCCCGGCCTGCTCACCGCCATGGTCGCCATCGGAGTGGTCTACACGCCCATCTTCGCCCGCATCACCCGCGCCGGCGTGCTGTCCGTACGGGAGCAGGTGTTCGTCCGGGCCGCCGTCTCCATCGGCGCGTCCGACCTGCGCATCATGCGCCGGCACGTGCTGCCGAACATCGCCGCGCCGCTGATCGTGCAGACGTCGCTGTCGCTGGCGTTCGCGATCCTCTCCGAGGCCGCGCTGTCCTTCCTCGGCCTGGGCATCCAGCCGCCCGCGCCGGCCTGGGGCCGGATGCTGTTCGACGGGCGCGGCTTCGTCACCGACGCGTGGTGGCTGGGCGTGTTCCCGGGCGCGGCGATCTTCCTCACCGTGCTGGCGTTCAACCTGGTCGGCGACGCGCTGCGGGACGTGCTCGACCCGCGCCAGCTCACCCTGGGCGAGGCCCGCAGGAGCACCCCATGAGCCATTCGACAGTGCTGTCGGTGGACGACCTCACCGTCACCGTCGGCACCCGCCGCGGCCCGGTGCGCGCCGTCGCCGGGGTGTCCTGGCAGGTGCGGCCGGGGGAGACGTTCGCCCTGGTCGGCGAGTCGGGCAGCGGCAAGAGCATGACGCTGCTCGCCGCCACCGGCCTCGCCCCACGTGCCGCCACCGTCACCGGCCGGGTCCGGCTGCTCGACACCGAGCTGACCGCGCTGCCCGACGACCGCCGCCGCAAGGTACGCGGCCGGCACGTCGGGTTCGTCTTCCAGGACCCGATGACCTCGCTCAACCCGGTGCTGCCGGTGGGCCGGCAGGTCACCGAGGCCGCGGAGGAACACCTCGGGCTGACCCGCCGGGCCGCCCGGGACCGGGCGGTGGAGCTGCTGGACTTGGTGGGCATCCAGTCGGCGGCGCGGCGCGTCGACGCGTACCCGCACCAGTTCTCCGGCGGCATGCGCCAGCGCGTCGCCATCGCCATGGCGCTCGCCTGCGAGCCGGACCTGCTGATCGCCGACGAGCCGACCACGGCGCTCGACGTCACCACCCAGGCGCAGATCATCGAACTGGTCGCCGACCTCCAGGCGCGGCTGGGCACCGCCGTCGTCTGGGTCACCCACGACCTGGGCGTGGTCGCCGGCATCGCGGACACCGTCGCGGTCATGTACGGGGGACGCATCGTCGAGCAGGGCCCGGTCGACGCGGTGTTCGACACGCCCACGCACCCGTACACCCGGGCGCTGCTGGCGGCCCGGCCGGACCCGTCCCGGCGCGGCGAGGACCTGGTGGCCATCCCCGGGTCGCCGCCGAGCCCGCTGGACCTGCCCCCGGGCTGCGCGTTCTGGCCACGCTGCCCGGTGCGCGCCGATCCCCGCTGCGAGCACGAACTGCCCCCGCTGACGCCGGTCGGCGACGGGCACACGGTCCGCACCTTCTACCGTGGAGAAGCCGGATGAGCGCCGACACTTCGGACGTGGTCGCCGAGCTGGACGACCTGAAGGTGCACTTCCCGACCCCGGCCGGAACGGTCCGCGCGGTCGACGGCGTCAGTCTCGCCGTACGCCGGGGTGAGACGCTCGGGCTGGTCGGCGAGTCGGGCAGCGGCAAGTCCACAGCCGGTCTGGCGCTGTTGCGGCTGGTCGACCCGACCGCCGGGCGGGTCCGGGTGGCGGGCGAGGACGTGACCCGCTGGTCGCGCCGCCGCCTGCGGGCGACGCGGCGCCACGTCGCGATGGTGTTCCAGGACCCGCAGGCGTCGCTGGATCCACGCCGGACGGTCGGTGACAGCATCGCCGAGCCGCTGATCGTGCACCGGCTCGCCGCGTCCGCCGCCGCCCGGCGGGCCCGGGTCGCGGAGCTGCTGGACCTGGTCGGCCTGCGCGCCGACACGGCGGGCCGCTACCCGCACGAGCTGTCCGGCGGCCAGCGCCAGCGCGTCGGCGTGGCCCGGGCACTGGCCGGGGAGCCGGACCTGATCGTCCTGGACGAGCCGATCGCCTCGCTCGACCTGAGCGTGCAGGCGCAGATCATGAACCTGCTCCGGCACCTGCAACGCGACCTCGGGCTGACCTACCTGTTCATCGCGCACGACCTGGCCGCCGTCGAGCACATGAGCGACCGGATCGCGGTCATGTACCTGGGCCGCATCGTCGAGACCGGCCCACCCGAGCGGATCTACCGGAGCCCGGCGCACCCCTACACGGCGGCGCTGCTGTCGGCGGTGCCGGTGGCCGATCCGCGCGTCGAACGGGAGCGCCGCCGGATCGTGCTCACCGGCGACATTCCCAGCCCGGTGGACCCGCCGAGCGGTTGCCGCTTCCGTACCCGATGCCCCCAGGCCCGCCCCGCGTGCGCCGAGACCGATCCGGCGCTCGCCGAGGTCGGCCCGGGCCACGAGGCGGCGTGCCTGTTCCCGCTCGTCGGCGAGCGCGACGGCGGCCCGGGGGAGGAGGGCGCGACGACGCGCGCCGACGCCGCCGGCACGGCGTAGGCTCACCGCCGATGACGTTCACCACCCGGCCGACGCTGCGCGGCACGTTCGGCATGGTCTCGTCCACGCACTGGCTGGCCAGCCAGTCCGCGATGGGCGTGCTGGAACGCGGCGGCAACGCCTTCGACGCCGCTGTCGCCGCCGGGTTCGTGCTGCACGTCGTGGAGCCGCACCTCAACGGCCCGGCCGGCGAGGTGCCCGCGATCCTCGCCACCGCGACCAACCCCACGCCACGGGTGCTGTGCGGCCAGGGACCGGCCCCGGCGGCCGCCACCGTGGCGCATTTCCGCTCGCTCGGCCTGGACCTCGTGCCCGGCGCCGGCCCGCTCGCCGCCGTGGTGCCGGGCGCTGTCGACGCCTGGCTCCTGCTGCTGCGCGACCACGGCACCCGCACGCTCGCCGAGGTGCTGGAACCGGCGATCGGCTACGCCGCCGCCGGCCACCCGCTCGTCGGCGCCGCCGGGCAGACCGTCGCGCGGGTCCGGTCGCTGTTCACCGACCACTGGCCGACGTCCGCGCGCCTCTGGCTCCGCGACGGCCGCCCGCCCGCGCCGGGGGAGATGGTCACCAACCCGGCGTACGCGGACACGCTGCGCCGCCTCGTCGACGCCGGACGGGCCGCCGGTACGGACCGCCAGGCGCAGATCGAGGCGGCCCGGCGCGCCTGGCGGGAGGGTTTCGTCGCCGAGGCGATCGACGCGTTCAGCCGGCTGCCGTTCCGCGACTCCAGCGGCCGTGCCCACGCCGGGCTGGTCACCGGCGACGACCTGGCCGGATGGTCGGCCACCTGGGAGGAACCGGTCACGCTGGACTGGCACGGGCACACGATCGCCAAGACCGGCTTCTGGGGCCAGGGCCCGGTGCTGCTCCAGACGCTCTCGATCCTGGACGCGCTCGACGACCCGGCCGTCTACGACCCGTCCCGCCTGGACGGCATCCACGCGCAGGCCGAGGCGCTGAAGCTCGCGTTCGCCGACCGGGAGGCGTGGTACGGCGACACCGACGTGCCGGGCTCCGCGCTGCTGTCGGCCGGCTACGCCCGTTCGCGGGCCGCGCTGGTCGGTGACCGCGCCGACACGTCGCTGCGCCCCGGCAGCCCGGCGGGTGAGTCGCCCCGGCTGCCGTCGCACCTGCGCGACCACGCCGCCGGGCGGGCCGTCCCGCAGGACCCGAGCACCGGCGAACCCACGGTCCGGGCCGACGGAGTGACTCGCGGCGACACCTGCCACGTCGACGTGGTGGACCGGTGGGGCAACATCATCTCCGCCACGCCCAGCGGTGGCTGGCTGCAGAGTTCACCCACCATCCCGGAGCTGGGCTTCCCGCTCGGCAGCCGGTTGCAGATGTGCTGGCTGGAGGAGGGGCTCGCGTCGACGCTGCGGCCGGGACGCCGTCCGCGTACCACGCTCAGCCCGACGCTGGTGCTCCGCGACGGCGAGCCGGTGATGGCCTGCGGCACGCCGGGCGGGGACCAGCAGGACCAGTGGCAGCTGCTGTTCCTGCTGCGGCACCTGGCGGGCGGGCAGGAGCTGCAGGAGGCGATCGACGCCCCCACGTGGCACACGACGAGCTTCCCGGCGTCGTTCTACCCGCGCGAGGTCGAGCCGGGCGTGCTGGTGCTGGAGGACCGGATCGACGGCGACGTCCTGGCGGGCCTGCGCGCCCGCGGCCACACCGTACGCCTGTCCGACCCGTGGAGCCTGGGCCGCATGTGCGCCGTGACCCGCGACCCGCGTACCGGAGTCCTGTCCGCCGCGGCGAACCCCCGAGGCGCCCAGGGCTACGCCACAGGCCGCTGACCCGCC
>NZ_RCVK01000182.1:0-72364 GCF_003667485.1 Micromonospora sp. BL1 | reverse complement strand
GGCCCGACCGACTCCCCCGCCGCGCGCAGCTCCTCCCCCGCCCGGTCGGCCCAGACGGTCGCGCCGAGCAGCGTGAACGCCTCCCGGGCCCGGTGCAGGTGCGCGCGGGCGTCCCGGGGCCGGCGCCGGCGGCGCAGTTCGCGGCCGAACAGCAGCTCGGTGCGGGCGCGCTCGAACCGGTCGGTGTCGGCCGGGTGCAACCGCAGCGCCGCGTGGAACTCCCGTTCGGCCTCCGGGCCGCCGCGGGGCGCGAGCAGCGCCCGGCAGCGCGCGGCGAGCGCCCGCCGCGACGGGCTCGCCGTGCTGCTGGCCCAGTGGTCGAACACGGCCAGCGCGGCGGCCGGCCGCCCGCCGTCCTGGGCGGCGGCCTCCACCAGGTACGGCGTGGCCATCACCTGGACCAGCACCTGCCCCCGGCCGGTGCCGGTACGGGCCAGCGCGGACAGCCGGGCCACCGCGTCGGCGTACCGGCCGTCGATCAGGTCCAGCACGCCGAGCGCCCAGCGGGCGTACGCGTCCGGCCGGCTCCCCGGCGCGGCCCCGTCACCGATCTCGGCGATCCGGGCCAGCGCGGCGTCCCGGTCGGCGCGTACCGCGGCCAGCACGGCGAGGATGCCGAGATGCACCTGGGCGCACACGTGCTGGCCGCCGGCGCGGGCGGCGCGTACGCCCTCGCGGGCGGTCTCCGCCGCGGCCTCGTGCCGGCCCAGCCAGTATTCGGCGACGGCCCGCAGCTCCAGCGCCCGGGGCAGCAGCGACAGCTGGCCGCGTGCGCGGGCCACCTCCACCGCCCGGCCGGCGAGCCGGTGCGCGGGACCGTCCACGGCGACCAGCAGGGCGGCCGCGGCGGCGCAGACGAGCGCGCCGGGGGTGAGCGCGGGCCCGGTCAGCCGGCCGCCGATGACGACGACCCGGCGCAGCGCCGGGCCGCCGCGCCCGTGGTCACCCCGCAGCGTCGCCCCGACGCCCGTGGCGAACGTGGCCAGCAGGTCGAGTTCGGGCGGGTCGCCGGGCCGCCGCAGCGCCTCGGCCCGGCGGGCCACCTCGGCGTACCGGTACTGGTCGCCGGTGACGCAGATGGCCTCGCCGGCCCGGACCAGCGCGAGCAGCGCGGCCCGCCGGTCGGCCGGCGCGATCGCGTCGGCGGCGCCCAGCAGCGTGGCGACCGCGGCGGCGGGCGCGTCGCAGCGCAGTTGCATGTCGCCGCGGAGCAGGTCGGCCCGGCTGTGCGCCGGTCCGGCGGTCAGGCGGCGCAGCAACCCTCGGGCCTGGTCCGGGTCGCCGGCGGTCCAGGCACATCGCGCGGCGGCGATGGTCAGCTCGGCGGCGCGGCCGGGGTCGGGGCTCAGTTCGGCGGCGCGGCGCAGCACGACCGCCGCGGCGGCGCGGTCCGGCACCTCGTCGACCGCCGCCGTCAGCTCGGCGGCGAGCACGTCGGACGGACAGTCGGCGGCGGTGGCGTGGCGCAGCGCCCGGCCCAGCGCGCCCTCGGCGAGCGTGCCGGCCAGCAGCAGGTGGGCCGCGCGCAGGTCGGCGAGCGGCGCGACGGCGGTGATCATCGTGCGGGCGAGCGGGTGCGGGAACGTCACCCCGCCGGGCCCGGTGCGCAGCAGGCCGGCGGCCTCGGCGGGGGCGAGCGCCTCGACGGTCAGGCCGGCCGCCCACGCGGCGCGCACCAGCGTGCCCGGGTCGTCTCCGGGGTCGAGCGCGGCGAGCAGCACCATCCGCCGGGTCGGCACCGGCAGCCGGTCCAGGCGGGCCCGGTACGCGGCGGCGAGCGCGCCGTCCACCGGCGGCGCGTCGGGCAGTGGCGCCTCGCCCCGCCACTGGGCGGGGGTGAGCGTGCCGGCCAGGTCGGCGAGCGCGGCCGGGCTGCCCCGGCTGAGCGCGGCCAGTGCGGCGGCCACCGGCGCGGGTGGCCGCTCCCGCAGTCCGGCGAGCATCGCGTGGCACTCGTGGGCGTCCAGCGGACGCAGCCCGTGGGCCGGCACACCGTCGACAGTGGCCGGGGCGGTCGCGGTCAGCAGCATCGCCACCGGCAGCCGGCGCAGCCGGCGCGCCACCACGGCGAGCGTCCAGGCGCTCTGCGGATCGCCGGTGTCGAGGTCGTCCACCGTGCACAGCAGTGGGCGGTCCGCCGCCACGGCGGCGAGCAGGGACCGCACCGCCGCGGCCAGGGCCAGCCGCTGCTCGGCCGGGCACCCGTCGCCGCCGATCGCGCGGCGCAGCAGCCGCCGCTGCCGCACCGGGAGGGCCGCGTCCGCGTCCAGCACCGGGTCGAGCAGGCGGTGCAGCCCGGCGTAGGGCAGTGTCGCCTCGTCGGCCAGGCCGGCGCCGGCGAGCACCGCGCGCTGCCCGGCCCACCTGCGGGCGTACGCCAGCAGGGCGCTGCGCCCGGAGCCGGGCGGCCCGTGGAACAGCAGCGCGCCGCCGTCGTCGCGTTCGAGGAGGCGGCGGATCGCGTCGCACTCGTCGTCCCGGCCCCACAAGGCTATATGCACTGTCGATGCAGAAACCATGCATCCAGTGTCACCTATGGGCAACCCGCCGGAAAAGAGGCGGACACGCTGTCGGGGTGGTCGCCGCGCGGCGACCACCCCGACAGCGGTGGGGATCAGGAGCTGGGGCAGGTGTTGCGGTACTCCTGGATCGCCGACCCGCTCGGGCCCGGGCAGAGGAACTGCTCGTAGCGGGTGTCGTCGTCGACGAACCGCTTCAGCCAGGCCACCATCTGCTTCGCCGTCGGCGTGTTCGTCGTCTGCGGGAAGAAGTGGCTCGCGCCGTCCAGCTCCAGGTACGCCTTCTCCGACGACGCCGGGATGCTGTTGTAGAACGGGATCGAGTGGGTCGCCACCGGCGCCACGCTGTCGGTCTCGCCGCCGATGATGAGCGTCGGCACCCGCACCTCGGACCAGGTCTTGTCCAGGTTCCAGGGCGCGAGCGGGACGGCGGCCTGCAACGACGGCCGGGCCGCCGCGGCCTCCAGGCTGCCGCCGCCACCCATCGAGTGCCCGGCCACGGCGAGCCGCGAGGAGTCGATCCGGCCGCGCACCGAACTGCGCTGGGTCAGGTAGTCCAGCGCGGCCAGGAGCTGGCGGCCCCGGCTGTCCGGCTGGTCCAGCCGGGTGTTGGTCTCGATGCCGATCACCACGAAGCCGTGCGAGGCGATCCGCGGTCCGAGCCAGCTCAGGCTGGACCAGGAGGCGGTGTAGCCGGGCGAGATGGCGACCGCGCCGAAGGTGCCCTCGGCGGTGCTGGTCGGGTAGTAGATGACGCCGCCGCCGAAGCCGGTCACGCTCAACGAGGAGACGTTGATCGACGAGGTGGCGAACGGGCCGCGGCTGGCCTCCAGGATGGCGCTCGTGGGCGCCGGGCCGCGCTCGTAAGGGCTGGCCGCGCTCGCCGCGGCCGGGACGGCGAGGGCGCCGCCGGTGGCGAGCAGTGCCGCCACGGCGAGACGGGTGAGGGCACGGACGGGGGTACGGGAACGGGTGGTGGGCACGTCGGTCACTCCTTGCGCCGGAATTACATCGACATGCGTCAGCATCCGCGTCCGGGCCGTCGGCGCGCATCGGTGAAATCACCGGTCCCGGGGCGGTGACCCGGCCGTGACATGCACAGCGGACGATTGACCCCATGCATCCGACCCGACGGCGCCTGACCCGGCGGCACCTGCTCGGCGCGACCGCGGCGGCGGGCGTCACCGGCCTGGCCACCGGCTGCGACCCGGACCGCCCGGCGGGCGGGACCGCGGTGCCCGACGACGCGCCCGCCCTGGATCCGGCCAGTTGGGACAGCGTCCGCGCCCAGTTCGCGCTCGACCGCTCCCGGGCGCACCTGGCCACGTTCGTCTTCGCCCCGCACCCGGCCCCGGTACGGGCCGCCGTGGCCACCCACCGCGCCGGCCTCGACCGGGACGCCTCCGGCTACCTGGCCGCGAACGAGGAACGGCTGGACCGGGCGGTGCTCGCCGCGGCGGCGGGGCACCTCGGCGCCCGCTCGGACCACATCGCGCTCACCGACTCCACGACCATGGGCCTCGGCCTGGTCTACAGCGCGATCCGGCTGCGACCGGGCGACGAGGTGCTGACCACCGAGCACGACTTCTACGCCACCCACGAGTCGCTGCGGTTGCGCGCCGAACGCGACGGGGTGACCGTGCGCCGGGCCCGCCTCTACCGCGACGCGGCCACGGCCGGGGCGGACGAGATGGTCGCGGGCCTCACCGCGGCGCTCACGCCGCGTACCCGGGTGGTGGCGCTGACCTGGGTGCACTCCAGCACCGGCGTGAAGCTGCCGGTACGCCGGCTGGCCGAGGCGGTACGCGAGCGCAGCCCGGAGGCGTTGCTCTGCCTCGACGCGGTGCACGGCTTCGGCGCCGACGCGTCCACGCCCGAGCAGCTCGGCTGCGACGTGCTGGTCTCCGGCTGCCACAAGTGGCTGCTCGGGCCGCGCGGCACCGGCCTGGTCTGGGCCGCCGAGCGGGCGTGGGCACGGATGACTCCGGTGATCCCCAGCT
This sequence comes from Micromonospora sp. BL1, assembly GCF_003667485.1. NCBI lineage: Bacteria > Bacillati > Actinomycetota > Actinomycetes > Micromonosporales > Micromonosporaceae > Micromonospora > Micromonospora sp. BL1. Next base: position 67,845 of record NZ_RCVK01000182.1, on the reverse strand, counting down.
TCGACGGACGCGGCATCGGTCGCTGGCTCGCCGGCGGCACGGGTGGGCAGCCCGTGCCGCCGGGCCCGGCGCACACGCCCGGCGGCTACCACAGCTTCGAGCACCGCTGGGCGCTCGCCGACGCGTTCGCGTTCCACCGGCGCATCGGCCCGGCCCGGGTCGCCGAGCGCACCCGGGAGCTGGCCGACCGGCTCAAGGAGGGGCTCGCCGGCATCCGGGGCGTCCGGCTGGTCACGCCGCACGCCGCCGACCTGTCAGCCGGTGTGGTCTGCTGCGAGGTGACCGGCGTGCCGGTGGGCGAGGCGGTGAACCGGCTGTGGTCGGCCGGTGTGGTCGCCAGCAGCACCCCCTACCGGCCGTCGTACCTGCGCTTCGGCGCGACGATCGCCAACGGGGAGCAGGACGTGGAGGCGGCGCTGCGGGCGGTCCGCACGCTGGTGTGAGCCGGCACGGTCGTCACTCGGTGAACTCGCAGAAGGACAGCGCCCTGTCGAGCCGCCCGGCGGCGAGGTCGTCGTGGCGGATCAGGAACCGCGCGTTGACGAACTCCTCGTCCGGCACGCCGAACTGGGCCAGTGGCACCCACTCGCGCATCACCCGCTGCCGTTCCTCGTACAGGGCCACCATCCGCTCCGGGCGGGGCAGGGACCTCGCCTGCCGCTCCCGCTCGGGATCCACCATGATCACCTCAGGGGGGTCCTGCGCCGAGATGGTGTAGCCGCCGATGAAGACGTCCTCCGGCAGCCACCAGTTCCGCTCCGGCCAGAGCTGCTCGAGCAGCGCGCTCATCTCCTTGCGGTGCGGCATGTCGCGCAGGAGCTGGATCTGGGTGGCGCTCAGCCACTCCTCCGAGCGGTCGAGCCAGTCCGGCAGCTCCGCCTGGAGCCCCGCGTACATCTCGTGCTCGGGGGCGAGGAACGGCTCCATCTCGGTGTCGGCGGGCACGACGTACTCACCGTCCACCGTCTCGGCGCCGGCCGGGACGTACACGACCCGCGCGAACTCCTGCTCGGGCTCGATGCCGCAGGCGTCCAGTGCGCTCTCCTGGTCGAGGAAGAACAGCAGCGTGCCGCCGGCCGGCAGGGCGAGGTCGGGAACCCGGGGCAGCGCCGCGCAGTCGAGCCGCAGCAGGAACGGCAACGGGAAACCCTCCGAGCACGTGGGCCACGGCATGCCCACCGGCAGCCGCGGCCGCCCGCCCCGCCGCCCGACGTGCACACCTTCCTCGCGCTGGCAGGCGTGGATCTGGAACCGGATCAGCTCCGCGAAGCGGGCCACCTCGTCCTCGGGCACACCCTGCTCGATCGCCGCCCGCCGGAATTGATCTCTCTCGTTCATGATCGTGGAGAGTAGCCGCACCGTCCGACATGGAGCCTGTACGGCACGGGCGGGATCAGGGCCCGGCTCGCGGCCGCACCGCCGGTGACCAGGTCACGTCGTAGCGCTCGGCGGCCACCGCCTCGGCGAACGCGGTCGCCGCCGCCGGCGAGCCGGCGATGCGCCAGTCCTTCTCCTTGTCCACCTCGAACCAGATCAGCCCGATCAGGTTCGGATAGCGGGGCAGGGTGCGGAACGTGTCCCGGATCCACCGCGCCTTGTGCCCGGCGGCGTCGGCGGCGCCGGTCTCGGTGACCACGAGCGGCTTGCCGGTGACCTTGCGGATCTCCGCGATCGTCGGGCCGAAGATCTGGTCGAACGACCAGTACGTCTTGGTGAACGCGCCGCTGCCGTAGTAGCCGGTGACGCCGACCCAGTCGACGTACTCGTCGCCCGGGTAGAGGCCGGTGAGCCCGGCGGTGGTCTTGTCCCAGCGGGCGTTCGGGCTCCACACCCAGGTGACGTTCGTGGCGCCGGCCTCGGCGAAGAGGTCGTGCACGTGCCGCCAGGCCCGGACGTAGTCGCCGGGGCGGTTGCCGTTGGCCCGCTCGCACCACGGGTACCAGTCGCCGTTCATCTCGTGCGCGAAGCGGATCGCCACCGGGTAGCCCAGCGACCGGACGCCGTCGGCCCAGGAGCGCACGTACGCGTCGAAGTCGCCGCGCGCGATGCGGGCCAGCCGGTAGTCCGGCTGGGTGGCGCGCAGCCGGTCGATCTGCCGGTCGGTCAGGCCGGTGCGGCGGGCCGCCTTGTCGACCGTGTGGTCCCACGGCTCCCAGCCGAGCATCGGCATCATGCCCCGCTCGGCGATCCGGTCGAACAGGCTCCGGTCGAACGCGGCCGACGCCCAGTCGGCGCCGAAGAGCATCACCTGCGGCGACCGCCCGGCCGCCTCGGCGAACCGGTCCACCGGCGCGAAGTCGTACGGGCCCTTGTCCGTCATCACCCCGAAGAACGCCTGCCCGGCCGGGGGGAACGGGCCGCCGCGCGGGCTCGGCAGGACCGCGGCCGGCACGTCGGTGCTGGCCTGCGGCGTCGCCCGGGCGGGCCGCTGCGCCGAGGCGCCCGTCCCCGGGTCGTCACGCCACGCGCCCGGTGCCACCACGAAGGCGTACGCGAGCAGCAGCAACCCGGCCAGTGCCAGGCCCATCCGGGGCAGCGTCGGCCTCAACACGGCACACCGCCGTCGGTCACGGGCCGGGGCACCACCTGGGGCTCCCGGGCCGGTTCGGCGGCCCGGTCCCGGCGGGCCTGCAGACTCTCCACCCAGGAGATCAGCGGCGGCGCGAGCCCGGTCAGCAGCGTCAGCGCCGGCCAGACCCGCAGCAGCGGGTAGTCGTGGTCGAGCGCGAAGCTCGCCGCGAGCAGCCCCGCGGCGGCGAGCGCCCAGCCCAGGTGCAGCCGGAACGTGCGCGGCGACTCGACGGTGCGCAGCGCGCCCTTGGCGGTGACCACGAACCCGAGCTTGCGGCGCAGCAGCGCGCCCACCGCGGCGGCCACGTAGACCGGTCCGGCGAACAGCGCGAGCGCCATGCCGACCATGCCCACCTCCTCCCGCTCGTGCGGGGCGATGTTGAAGCGGCGCAGCCACAGCCAGAGCAGGAACCAGGTGCCGATGGTGGAGCCCCACAGCGTCGCCCAGACCTGCGGGTCGAGCCGTCCCGCGTCGACGCCGGTCAGCAGGTACAGCGCGGTGGCGGCGTTGCCCAGCAGCAGGCTCACGGCCACGCTCGGGTAGTAGAACTGGAGCAGGCGGTACTGCCAGCGACGGCGCGACGGCAGGTCGCGTGGCGTGCGCAGCTCTCGCCGGAGCAGGATCTCGCAGATCCCGGCCGCCCAGCGCTTCTGCTGGTTGAAGTAGTCCGCCCAGGAGGTCGGTCCCTCGCCGAGCGCCACCACGTCGGGGGTGTAGACGCCCTTCCAGCGGTTGCCGGTGGCCGGGTTGACGGCGGCGTGCACGCGGATGCTGGTGAGGTGGTCCTCGATGATCGAGTCCTGGTAGCCGCCGATGGTCCGCCAGGCCGCCGGACGGTAGAGGTGCCCGGTGCCGGTCAGCAGCGGCGCGTCCAGGCCGTTGCCGCCGCGGGCGATCAGCCCGTTGTAGAGGTACTGCTGCACCGAGGCGCCGTGGGCGACGAAGTTCTGGTGCATGTTGCCGTACACCTGGGGGGTCACCACGAACGCGACGTCCGGGTCGCGGAAGTAGCCGAGCGTGCGCTCCAGGAAGTTCGGCAGCGGCACGTGGTCCGGGTCGACGTTCGCGACCACGTCGTAGCGGTGCTCGTGCTCGGCCCGCCAGGCGTTGTGGTTGCCGGACTTGGTGCGGGCCCGGAACTCGCCGCCGGGCCGGTTGTACTCGGGCCGGCCCTTGCGGGTGAAGTGGCGGACGCCCAGCCGCGCGGCCATCGCCCGGACCGCCGGATCGTCGCCCTCGTCGAGGATCCACACGTCGACGTGGCCGCAGTAGACGATCTCCCGGAGCCGGCGCAGTGTCCGCTCGGCGACCTCGATCGGCTCCTTGCTCGGCACGATCGTGGTGAGCAGGGCGACCCGCAGGCCGACCGGCGGGTCGACCGGCACCGGGTCCCGGGCGTGGTAGGCGAAGACCCAGACCACCACGTTCTGCGCCAGGCGGATCAGCTCGACACCGACGACGACGCAGAACGCTAGCCGGGCGGCGACGGTCTGCCAGCCGCCGAGCCCCACGACGCCGGGGCCGGGCACGTGCTGGGGCAGCAGCAGCCAGCCCACGAAGACCAGTCCGGCGGCGCTGTTGACGAACACCAGCAGCGTCAGGACCAGCCGCGCGGCGACCGAGGCGGTGGGGCGGAACTCGACCGCCGCGTCGGGGCAGCGGGGCGGCCGCAGCGGCCCGGCGGTGGCGCCGCAGCGGGCGTACGCGAGGCGGGCGCGGACGTTGCGCTGCCGGCGGTCCGGATCGGCCGGCGTCCCGGGCGGGACGGGCGCGATCGGGCGGGCGCCCGGTGTCCCGGCCGTCGTGGCGCGGGACGGGCGTGTATCGGCGGCGACGGCCACGTTTCCCCCATGGTCTGCAGGCTCTGGAGCCGACAGAATGCTAAGCCGACAATCAACCGCAAAAAGGGCGAATCAGGCAGACATCGCCCGTTCGTCGACGGGTCACCCGGTCACGCGGGAAGCTGGGCCGCCACGGCGAGCAGCGCGACGAGCGCCAGCACGGCGACGGCCCCGGCGGCACGTGCCCGGGACAGCGCGATCCCGCCGAGCACCGCCCAGGCGGGCACCGTGAACAGCAGGTTCCCCGCCGACCAGACCGGCACCGCCTGCGCCAGCGCCAGCAGCCCGAGCGCGGGCACCAGTGCCCAGGCGGTGCAGATCGCGGCGGCGTACCGCAGCGGGAGGCTGAACAGGGCCAGCCCGGCCAGCACGCCGCCGAACGCGGCGACGCCGAACAGGTCTCCGGGCGTGGCCGCCAGCACGGCGGCACCGGGCCGCACGCCGGACGCCAGATGACCGCCGTCGCGCAGGGCGTAACCGAGCAGCGCGGCGACCGGGAGCAGCCCGAGGACCACGGCGGCCAGCCATCTGACCGCGACGCGGCGGCGGAACGCCAGCACGATCCAGCCGTGGCCGGCGAGCAGCAGCAACGCCACCGGCTGGCACAGGCCCAGCAGCAGCACCGCGCCCGCGTAGGGCACGAGCCGCCGCGGGCCCGGCCGGTCCAGCGCGGGCACCAGCAGCCAGGTGGCGAGCACGGCGGCGAACACCGCCGGGGCGTACGGCTGCGCCTCCTGCGCGTACCGGATCGAGGTCGGCAGCACCGCGAAGATCGCCCCGGCCGCCAGGCCCGCGGCGGGCGTGGCGATCCGAGCGGCGAGCGCGCCGACGAGCGCCGCGGCCCCGACCATGGCCAGCAGGGACGGTACGCGCAGCGCGAGGTCCGTCGCGCCGAACAGCGCCGCCCAGCCGCGCACGAGCAGGTGGTACGGCCCGAGCGCGACGTCGTCGCCGGTCAGCGCGGCGCCGATCCCCGGCCACTGCGACGTGGCCGCGCGCCGGGTCGCCACCTCGCCGGCGCTCGGCCCCGATGTCGGGATCCGGGCGGCGCCGAGCGCGCCCATCAGGAGCGCGGGCACCAGCCACGCCGCGATCCGCCACCGGAGCACGCCGGTCGCGGAGCGGACGGCGACCCGGTGCGGCCGGGCCTCGCCCCACGGGTCCTCGACCGCGGCGTCCCCGAGGCGGGGCAGGACCATGGTGTCCGCGTCCATCATCGTGACTCACGCATCCCTGTGGGTGCCGGCGACCGGGACCAGCCGGCCGGGCGGCGAGACGCGACCCGCGCGTGGCGGGCGGCACCGTCCCGGGTCACGGGCTGGATGACATCCTGGAGCCTACTGAGTCAAAAACGACATAACGCCAATATGAGCTGAAAGGGTCCGCCGGCCGCCCCGTGGACGACCGGCGGACCCGGCTCAGCGGAGGTCGGTCGTCGTCCAGCGGGGCGATTCGGCGGTGATCGCGACGGTGTCGCCGGTCAGCGTCGTCCGCGCCTGGACGTCGCGCCGGGCGCTCGTGCCGACCCAGACGTCGACCTCACCGGGCTCCACCACACGGGTCAGCGTGCGGTCGCTGAACGCCAGCCGCGTGGTCGGCACGGTCAGCTCGACCGTGACCGAGGCGCCCGGCTCCAGGCTCACCCGTCGGTAGCCGAGCAGCTGCGCGACCGGCCGGGTCACCGAGGCGACCAGGTCGCGGCCGTAGAGCTGCACCACGTCGTCACCGGCGACCGGGCCGGTGTTCGTCACGCGCACCGACACCCGCAGCGTCCCGTCGGTCGGCACCTCGGCCGGCACGGTCAGATCGGTGTACGCGAACGTGGTGAAGGACAGCCCGTGCCCGAACGGCGCCACCGGGGTCGCCGGCAGGTTGGTGCCGTTCATGCCCTCCCCCAGCTCGGGGTGCAGGTACGAGTACGGCTGCGCGCCGGCCGAGCCGGGCAGGGTGACCGGCAGCCGGCCGGACGGGTTGACCCGCCCGGACAGGACGCCCGCGATCGCTCCGGCGCCCTCCTCACCCGGGAAGAACGTCTGCACCACCGCCGCGCAGCGGGACAGCGCCCAGCCGAGCGTGTACGGGCGGCCGGTGAGCAGCACCAGGACGACAGGGGTGCCGGTGTCCAGCACCGCCTCGACGAGCTGGCGCTGCACGCCGGGCAGCTCCAGGTCGTCCCGGTCGCAGCCCTCGCCGACGGTGCCGCGGCCGAACAGGCTGGCGTGGTCGCCCATCACGAGCACCGCCACGTCGGCGGCGGACGCGGCGGCGACCGCCTCGTCGAACCCGGACCGGTCCGCCGAGTCCACCTCGCAGCCGGCCGCGAAGGTGACCGAGCCGGCGCCGAACTCGGCGCGCACCGCCTCCAGCACGGTCGGCACCTCGAAGCCGGTCTCCACACCCGGGTGGTGGGCCAGCACGTGGTTGAGGAAGGAGTAGCAGCCGAACAGCGCGCCCTGCCGGTCCGCGTTCGGGCCGACGACCGCCACCCGGCGGCCCGCCGGCAGCGGGAGCACACCCTCGTTGGCGACCAGGACGACCGACTCCTCGGCGAGCCGGCGGGCGATCGACCGGTGCTCCGGCGAGTCGAGGTCGATCGCGCCCGGCGGCTCGTCGTCGAACGTGGCGTCGAGCAGCCCGAGTTCCTGCTTCTGGCGCAGGACGCGCAGCACCGCCCGGTCGACCAGCGCCTCGTCGACGGCCCCGGCCCGCACCGACTCGGTCAGGGTCAGGTAGGCGTCACCGGTGGGCAGCTCGATGTCGAGGCCCGCGCTCAGCGCCTGCACCGCCGCCTCCGCGTTGTCGGCCGCGACGTGGTGCAGCAGGTTGAGGAAGGCCACCCCGTAGTAGTCGGCCACCACCGTGCCGTCGAAGCCCCACCGGTCCCGCAGCAGGTCGGTGAGCATCGTCGGGTCGGCCGCGACCGGCACGCCGTCGATCTCGGCGTACGAGTGCATGACGCTGCGGGCGTCGCCGTCGAGCAGCGCCATCTCGAACGGCGGCAGCAGCACGTCGGCGAGTTCCCGGGGACCGGCGTGCACCGGGCCGAAGTTGCGCCCGGCCCGCGAGGCGGAGTAGCCGGCGAAGTGCTTCAGCGTGGCGAGCACGCCCTGCGACTGGAGTCCCCGCACGTACGAGGTGCCGATGGTGCCGACGAGGTACGGGTCCTCGGCGATGCACTCGTCGACCCGGCCCCAGCGGGGATCCCGGATCACGTCCAGCACCGGGGACAGTCCCTGGTGGATGCCGAGCGCGCGCATCGAGGCCCCGATCGCCGCCGCCATCTCGGTGACCAGGTCGGGATCGAACGCGGCGCCCCAGGCCAGCGGCGTCGGGAAGGTGGCCGCCTTCCACGCCGACAGGCCGGTCAGGCACTCCTCGTGCACGATGGCCGGGATGCCCAGCCGGGTGCCCGTCACCAGGTCCCGCTGGAACTTCCACAGCCAGGCCGCGCGGGCGGCGGCGTCGACCGGGCGGGTGCCGTAGGCGCGGGTCAGGTGACCCAGCCCGTGCCGGGAGAAGTCCTCGAGCCGGCCGGTGTCGGCGAACTCGCCCTGCAGGGGCGCGACCGCCTCACCGTCCTCCTTCTCCCAGAACCCGACGAGCTGCGCGACCTTCTCCTCGATCGTCATACGAGCGAGCAGTTCCCGTACGCGCGCCTCGGCGTCGGGCCCGTCCGGCCGGTCGTGGCCCGAACCTGCCTGAGCCGGTACCGGCCCGTCCACCAGCGCGTGGACCTCTGTCATGGTGTGCCTTTCCACTGGTTGTGCTGGTACCGCTGCCGCTCAGCCCTTGACCGCGCCCTGGAGACCGCCCACGATCTGCTTCTCCGCCAGGGTGAAGAACAGCAGCGCCGGCAACATCGCCAGCGACGTGAAGGCGAGGACTCCCGCGGTGTCGGTGGTGTACTGGCTGGAGAAGTTCTGCACGCCCAGCGGCAGGGTGTGCAGGTTGACGTCCCCGAGGACGAGCAGCGGCAGGAGGAACGCGTTCCAGCTCGCCACGAACGCGAGGATGCCGACGGTGACGACCGCGGGCCGCGACAGCGGCAGCACGATCCGCCAGAGGAAGCCGAGCCGGCCGGCGCCGTCGATGGCGGCCGCGTCCTCCAGCTCCCGCGGGATGGCCGACAGGAACGGCCGCAGGATGACGATCGTGAGCGGCAGCGAGAAGGCCACCTGCGGAAGGATCACCGCGTAGTAGGAGTTGATCAGGTTCAGGTCACGCAGCAGGAGGTACAGCGGCAGGATCGCCGCGCCGGCCGGGAACAGCAGGCCGAGGGTGAAGAAGGTGTAGAGCGCCTCGCGTCCCCGGAACGTGTAACGGGCCAGCACGAACGCGGCGGCCATGCCGAGCACCACCACGCCGAGCGTGGTGCCGAACGCGACCACGGCGCTGTTGAACGCCTGCCGCCAGAAGCCGCTCTGCGTGAGCACCCGGTAGTAGTTCTCCCAGACCCACGGGTCGGGCAGGCCGGCCGGGTCGTCCACGATCTGCGGCGTGGTGCGGAAACCGCCGACGATGACGTACACGACGGGCGCGATCGACACGGCCGCGACCGCGAGCGCCAGCGCGTACGTCAGCGGCGTGTTCCACTGCACCGGCCGGCGCCCGGCGGAGGGGGCGGGTACGGAGTTCACGGCCACTGTCACTTCCCCTTCCGGGTGATGGCGCCCTCGATGTCACGGCGGAGCAGGAACCGCTGGAACAGCAGCGCCGCGACGAAGGAGATGGCGAACAGGATCACGGCCACCGCGTTGCCGTAGCCCCACAGCCGGGCGAAGAAGCCGTTGTCCACCATGTACGTGGCCATGGTGGCCGAGGCGCCGAGCGAGCGCACCGCGGGCACCGAGGTCACCCAGACCATGTCGAAGACCTGCAACGAGCCGATCATCGACAGGAACATCCAGATCCGGATGGTGGGGCCGAGCAGCGGCAGCGTGACGTGACGCTGGATCTGCCACCAGCTCGCGCCGTCGATCTCGGCCGCCTCGTTCAGCTCCGGCGGCACGTTCGACAGGCCGGCGAGCAGGAGGATGATGGCGAAGCCGACGTACTTCCAGGTGAGGACGAACAGCAGCGTCCAGATGACCACGTCGAGGTCGGCCAGCCACGCCTGCACGAAGCCGCCCAGGCCGATCGACCGCAGCAGCGCGTCGAGCGTGCCGCCGTCGGTCAGGATCAGCTTCCACATGATGCCGACGGTGACCTCGGCCAGCACGTACGGCACGAAGACCAGCAGGCGGAACGCCGAGCGTCCGCGGAAGCGGCGGTTGAGCAGCAGGGCGATGCCGAGTGCGACGGGGCCCTGGATGAGCAGCGACCCGAACACGATGATCGCGTTGTTGCGCAGCGCGTCGAGGAAGATCGGGTCCTGGAACGCGAGCGTGTAGTTGCGGAAGCCGACGTACTCGGTGGGCGGGCCGACGCCGCGCCAGCGGAACAGGCTGTAGTAGAACGCGAAGCCCATCGGCACCAGCACGAACAGCACGTAGATGAGGACCGCCGGCGTGGTCAGCCCGATGATCTCGTACCACTTGCGGCGGGTCTCGGCGCGGCGTGAGGCGGCTCGTGCGCCGGGCCGGAGGCCCGCCGGCGGCGCGGTCACGCCGCCGGCGGGCATACGGGTCTGCGATGCGGACGTCACTTGCTTGCGGCCGCCTTCATGGCCGAGACGACCTTCTCAGGTGTCCCGTTGCCGGCGAAGATCGCGACGATCGCGTCGTTCATCGCGTTGCCGACGGTGCTGCCGAAGGCGGTGTCGAGCCAGAGCTGCACGTAGGTGGCCGAGGAGGTGGACTCCAGGATGGACTTCAGGGCCGGGTCGGTGACGCCGTCGGCCGCGCCCTTGGCGACCGGCAGGCCGGTGCCGGTGGCGGCGTAGCCCTTCTGCACCTCGGGGCTGACGAGGTACTTGAGGAACTCGACGCACTCGGCCGGGGCGTTCTTGGAACAGGCGAAGCCGTCGCCGCCGCCCAGGGCGGCCTTCGGGTCACCGGCGGAGCCGGAGATCGCCGGGACCGGGAACCAGCCGAGGAACTTGCCCAGGGCCGCCTTGTCGGTGGCCACGGTGTCCAGGGTGCCGCGGTTCCAGTCGCCCATCAGCTCCATCGCGGCCTTGCCGTTGGCGAGCAGGCCGTTGGCGCTGGTCGGGTCGTTCTGGCCCGGCGTGGCGATGAAGTTGTTCTGGAACGGCTTGGTGTCGATGAACGCCTTCAGGTCCTGACCGGCCTTGACGAAGCACGGGTCGTCGAAGGTCCGGTCGGTGGTGGCCTTCTTCAGCGTGTCGACCGAGCAGGCACGCAGCGCGAAGTTGTACCACCAGTGTGCGGCGGGCCACTTGTCACCGGCGCCGAGGGCGATCGGGACGACGTTGATGGCCTTGAGCTTGGTGACCGCGGCGTTGAGTTCCTCGAAGGTGGCCGGCGGCGCCGTGATGCCCGCCCTCGCGAACATGTCCTTGTTGTACCAGATGCCCTCGATGCCCATCCGGTACGGCAGACCGTACTGCTTGCCGTTCACCTGCCAGATCTCCGAGGCGCTGCCGATGTCGGCCACCTCGTCCTTCACCTGGTCGGTGATGTCCTTGAGGTAGTCGGCCTCGACCTGCTCGCGCATCTCGCCGCCGCCCCAGGCCTGGAAGACGTCCGGCGGGTCGTTGCTCAGCAGCGCGGCGGGGAGCCGGGTGCGCTGGAGCTGGTTCGTCTCGATCGCCTCGATCTCGATCTTGACGGTCGGGTGGGCTGCGGAGAAGTCCTTGGCGACCTTCTCCCAGTACGTCTTGCCGGGCCCGTCCTGCGAGGCGTTGTGCCACCAGGTCAACGTCACCGGGTTCTTGTACAGCTCGCTCTCGGCGGCCTTCTCCTCCTCGCCACCACCACTGCACGCGGAGGCCAGCAGAGCGCTTGTCACAAACAGTGCCAGGACGGCACCAGCACGGCGCTTCATCGCCATAGATGTCTCCTCGACCACTTAGCCGGGTTACCTGCGGGGGAGTTTTACAGGGCCGTAACGTGAAGTCAATCGGTATCGATAACGTTTTCGACATCGTCTTCGATCCCGCCGGAGGAGCCCTCTATCATCGTCCGCGTGGTGTTCGAGCAGCGCGTCAAGATGTCGGACGTGGCACGTACGGCCGGCGTCTCGGTGGCAACCGTATCCAAGGTTGTCAATGGAAGGTACGGCGTCGCGCAGGCCACCGTCGAGCGCGTCCAGCAGGTCATCCACGAGCTCGGCTACGAGGCCAGCCTCGGGGCGCAGAGCCTGCGCAGCCACCGCACGAACGTGCTGGGCATCCTGGTCGCCGAGTTCGAGCCGTTCTCCACCGAGTTGCTCAAGGGCGCCTCCCGGGAGGTCGCCGGCAGCGGCTACCAGCTGCTCGCCTACTCCAGCGGCGACGGCGAGGGCGCGGCCATAGGGTGGGAGCGGCGTTCGCTGGCCCGGCTGTCCGGGACGCTCATCGACGGCGCGGTGATCGTGACGCCGACCGTGGTCGAGACCAAGCACGGCTTCCACGTGGTGGCCGTCGACCCGCACACCGGCCCGTCCGGCCTGCCCACCGTCGACTCCGACAACTTCGCCGGTGCGGTGCTGGCCACCGACCACCTGCTGTCGCTCGGGCACCGGCGGATCGCGCACATCAGCGGCCGGCCCGACCTGGAGTCGGCCCGCCTGCGCGAGGCCGGGTTCCGCAAGGCGATGGCCGACGCGGGCGTGCCCGTCGACGAGCAGCTCGTCCGGGTCGGCGGCTTCCGCACCGAGACCGCGGCCAGCACCGCCGCCGAACTGCTCGCGCTCCCCGACCGGCCGACCGCGATCTTCGCCGGCAACGACCTCTCGGCGATCTCCACGGTGGACGTCGCCCGCGGCCTCGGCCTCGGCGTACCGGACGACCTGTCGGTCATCGGCTTCGACAACATCCCGGAGTCGGCACTCGTCGACCCACCGCTCACCACGATCCGGCAGCCGCTGCAACGCATGGGCGCCGAGTCGCTGCGCCTGCTGATCGACCTCATCGCCGGCGTCGAGCGGGACACGCACATCCAGCTCCCCACCGAGCTGGTCGTCCGGGCCTCCTGCCGCCCGCTGCGCTGAGGCGTCACCTCACCCTCCCGATCCGGTGATTGACGGACGGCTATCGGCGTCCGTAATGTTTCGGGCTACTTCCGGAAGTGATACCGGAAGTTTCGGAAGCCCGCACCGTCCGTCCACCCGGGCGCCCGCCGGTCCGTTCCACGCCGCGGCGTTCCCGGCACCGCCACCGCCGGCCCCCGGCCGTGCGCACCCTCCCGAAAGGAACGACCATGAAGCTGAGACGTTGGCTCGCCGCCGGCGCCGTCGCCGTCGTGACCGCCACCGCCCTCAACGTCGTCCCCGCGACGGCCGGACGGCCGTACGACCCGGCCGCGCAGAGCCTGCGCGAGCTGGCCAAGCGCCACGGCCTGTACGTGGGCACCGCAGTGGACATGGCCGCCCTCAACGACGCCAGCGAACCGCAGTACCGCCAGATAGCCGCGTCCGAGTTCTCCACTGTCACCGCCGAGAACGTGATGAAGTGGGAGAGCCTCGAACCCACCCGCGGCACCTACAACTGGGGCCCGGCCGACGAGCTGATCGACTTCGCCCGCAAGAACAACCAGCGGGTCCGGGGCCACGTGCTGGTCTGGCACAACCAGTTGCCCGCGTGGCTGACGAGCGGGGTCGCGGACGGCTCGATCAGCAAGGCCGAGCTGCGCCAGATCCTGCGCGACCACATCACCGCTGTGGTCACCCACTTCAAGGGCAAGATCTGGCAGTGGGACGTGGTGAACGAGGCGGTCAGCGACCCCTGGGACACCCCGTCCACCCTGCACTACAAGGGGTTCTGGGCGCAGAACCTCGGGCCCGGCTACATCGCCGACGCGTTCCGCTGGGCCCGCGCCGCCGACCCGAAGGCGCTGCTGTTCTACAACGACTACAACATCGAGGCGTTCGGCTCCGGCAACCCGGCCGACGACAAGACGCAGTTCGTCTACAACATGGCCCGTGACCTGCGGGCCAAGGGCGTGCCGATCGACGGCGTGGGCGCACAGGGCCACCTGGGCACCCAGTACGGCAACTTCAGCACGCTCCAGGTGGCCGCGGCGCTGCGCAAGTTCGCCGGGCTCGGGCTGGCCACGGCCCTCACCGAGGTGGACGTGCGCAGCCAGATCACCGAAGGGGTGGAGGCCGGCGACTCCGCGGAGATCAACCCGCGCCTGCAGGCGTCCGCGGCGAACTTCAGCGTGCTGATGCAGGCCTGCCTGGCCGAGCGGCACTGCCTGTCGTTCACCCTCTGGGGCTTCACCGACAAGCACTCCTGGGTGCCCGGGGCGTTCTCCGACCCGCCGGAGGGCCTGGCCACCGTCTACGACGAGAACTACCAGCCGAAGCTCGCGTACCACGAGCTGAAGTCGGACCTGATCTTCTCCGGTCCGCCCTACGTGCTGCCGCGCATCCCGCAGCACCCGCGCCGCTAGACGACCGGCGCACCACGGCGGGGCCGGTCCGGTGACCGGCCCCGCCGCCTGTGTCCGGCCGGTCCGCGCTCACGCCGCCCGGCGCCGGCCCAGTTCCGACTCCAGCCGCCCGATGAGCGTCTTGCGGGCCTTGCCGCCGCGCTCCCGGCGCAGCGCCGCGCCGAGCTGGCGGGTGTCGAGGTCGCGGACCAGCTTGACCGCCTCGGTCACCGGCAGCTCGTTGATCTGCTCGGCGGCCGTGGCGTCCCGGCGGGCCCGCTTCGCCGGGCCGGTGTTCGGCACGTACTGGCGGCCGGAGCGCGACGCGCGGCGCTTGCGGGTGTCGGTGGCGCGCCGTTCGTTCTCCGACAGCTCCTTCCACGCCTGTTCGGGCAGGTAACGGCGCGTTTCGCCACCGTTGCGGGCGCGCGTGTCACCGCTGCGGGTCTGCCACTTCTCGCCGCCCCAGCGTTGCAGCGAGCGCTGCCGTGCGTCCTTCGGGCCCTCGAATCCCCCGCCGGCCTTCTTGTACTCGTTCGTCAGCAGCTGCGACTTGCGGGCCGACCACTGCCCCGGCCGTCCGCCCCTGTCGGAGGCGCGGATCTCGGCCTTGAGGCGTTCGCGCAGTTCCGGCTCGGTGTACTTCGCCATGACGCAGCGTTACCCGGACCGGGAGCGGCCATGCCGGTCAGCCGGTCAGCCGGACGCCGGCCGGTACACCAGATCCATCGTGTCGGTGCGCCCCGACCAGTCCAGCCGCAGCCGCCAGCACCCGGCGGCCGGCAGGTCGACGATGGACGGCCCGGGCCCGCCGTCCACCCGGCGGACGACCGGACTGTCCGTCCCGTCGCGCGTCGCGGTGATCACCAGGGGTGTCCGCTGCGCCGGCTCGGACCGGCCCGGCTCGGGGCGCGCCACCCAGAGGATCTTGTTGTTCGCGCCGTCGCCGCGCGCGTGCACCAGCGGGTACGCGAACAGGATCGCCACGATGTCGCCCCGGGTGCCGAAGACGTGCCGCACCCGGGTGTCGCCGGTGAACCCGGCATCCGCCCAGTCCGGCAGCCGGCCGGTCTCCAGCCGCTCCGCGCAGGCCGCCGGCACGGCCGGTTCCGCGGCGGGCGTGGTGGCCGGGACCGTGGCCGGCGCGCCCGCCGGGACCGCGGCCGGGCCGCTGCAACCGGCCAGCAGCAGGACCGGCACCAGCAGGACTCTTCTCCGAACGGACATCCGGCCTCCCCCGTCGACGACTCTCGTCTTCAGGACACCGCCCGGCGCCCCGAGGTTCCCGCCGCTCACTGGACCGAGGACGCTACGTCCAGCGCCTGCTCACGGGTGAGGTCGCCCTCCAGCCGGTAGCTCACCCCGGCCCGCTCCCAGATCAGCGTGGCGGCGGACAACCGCGCGGTGGCGACCCGTTCCGTCCCCGAACGGTCCACGTACGCCAGCGCGTGCGGACCGCCCACCCAGATCGCGAACTCGCCGCCGACCTGGGTGAGCGTCACGTCCGCCCCGGCGGACCGCTTGTGGAACACGATGTCGAGCGAGCCGTCGAACGCGTCCAGCCGCACCGTCCCGCCCCGGTAGAGCAGGCTGACGACCCGGTGCGCGCCGGCGCCGTCCGGATCGGCGACGAGCACACGTTCGGGCGGGCCGAGGCGGGCCGGCACGCGGACCGGGAAGCGGACCTGCCGCTGCGCCTCGGCGAGCGCGACCTGGTGCTGCGCGGGCAGCGGCGAGGGCGTACCCGCCGGTGGCGGCGCGGGTGCGGTGTCGATGACGACCCCGGAGATCCGCAGCAGCCCGGTCACCGCGCCGGCGAGTGCGGCCCGGCCCGGCGGCAGCGCCGCCACGAGCAGGGCGGCGAGCGCGGCGGCCAGCACGTACCGCCACCGGCGGCGCGGCGCGGGCGCGTCGAGCCGGGCGCGGACCCGCGCGGTGAGGTCGGGCGTCCGCGCCGGCTCCAGCCAGCCGGTCAGCTCACGCAGCTCCCGTTCCAGGTCATCCACGGTGCGCCACCTCCCGGTCCAGCAGGGCACGCAGCTTCGCCAGCGCCCGGTGGGTCCGTGACTTCACGGTGCCCCGGGGCAGCCCCAGCACGGTCACCGTCTCGTCCTCGCCGAGGTCGAGCAGGTAGCGGCAGACGATCACCTCCCGGTCGCGGACGGGCAGCCGGCGCAGCGCCCCGACCAGCGCGGCCCGGCGCTCGGCCGCCAGCACGGCGTCGAGCCCGTCGTCGGCGGTGACCGTCGCGACCGGGTCCACCGCCGCCGCGCGCAGCGTCAGCCCGTCGCGCCGGGTGCGCGTCCGGTGCAGGTTCCGGGTCTCGTTGGCGACGATCGCGAGCAGCCAGGACCGGAACGACGCCTCGGCCCGGTAGCGGGAGAGTTTCCGGTACGCCTTCACGAACGCCTCCTGGACCACGTCCTCGGCGTCCGGACCGGCGCCGAGCAGCACCGCAGTCCGGTACGCGGGCGCGGTGTGCCGGGCGACCAGGGCGTCGTACGCCTCCCGGTCGCCGGCGCGTACGCGGGTGACGAGTTCGTCGTCGTCCAGGGCAGCCTCCGTCGGTCCGCTTCCAT
The DNA here is from genome assembly GCF_003667485.1 of Micromonospora sp. BL1. Classification (NCBI taxonomy): domain Bacteria; kingdom Bacillati; phylum Actinomycetota; class Actinomycetes; order Micromonosporales; family Micromonosporaceae; genus Micromonospora; species Micromonospora sp. BL1. Next base: position 51,380 of record NZ_RCVK01000182.1, on the reverse strand, counting down.
GACACCGCTCGCGCCGCCCGGGTTCCACCGGGAGTTTGGCCGGGTGCCGGGGCGGAAAGAGTGGCGGGATGAGCTGGGCGAAGAGAGCCGTACCCGCAGCCGTCGCCGCCGTCGCCGCGCTGGCGGCGCGGGACCTGCTGCAACGCGACCACGCGCTGCGCCGCAACTTCCCGGTGCTGGGCCGGGCCCGGTACCGGATCGAGTCGATCGGCCCGGAGCTGCGGCAGTACATCGTGGCCGGCAACGACGAGGAACGGCCGTTCACCCGCGACCAGCGGCGCTGGGTGTACGCCTCGGCCAAGCAGGAGAACAACTACTTCGGTTTCGGCACCGACAACGACATCGAGCACACGTCCGGCTATCCGATCATCAAGCACCGGACGTTCGGCCGGGCGGTTCCGCCGTCGGCGCCGACCGCCGGGCACGACGTGACGCTGCCCTGCGCCAAGGTGCTCGGCGCGGCGCGCGGCCGGGCGCACGCGTTCCGGCCGGAGTCGGTGGTGAACATCTCCGGGATGAGCTTCGGGTCGCTGTCCGGCAACGCGGTCGAGGCGCTCAACCGGGGCGCCGCGCTGGCCGGGTGCCTGCACAACACCGGTGAGGGCGGGCTGTCGCCGTACCACCGCAACGGCGGCGAGCTGGTCTTCCAGCTCGGCACCGCGTACTTCGGCTGCCGCGACGAGCAGGGCCGGTTCAGTCTGGAACGGCTCAAGGACCTGGTGGCGTCGGCGCCGGTACGCGCGCTGGAGATCAAGCTCAGCCAGGGCGCCAAGCCGAGCCTCGGCGGGCTGCTGCCGGCGGCGAAGGTCTCCGCCGAGATCGCCGCCACCCGGGGCATCCCGGCCGGACGCGACTGCGTCAGCCCGTCCCGGCACGCCGAGTTCTCCGACTGCGACAGCCTGCTGGACTGGGTGGAACTGCTCGCCGCCGAGACCGGTCTGCCGGTCGGCATCAAGTCCGCCGTCGGCGACCTGGGGTTCTGGGAGGAGCTGACCACGCTGATGCGCGACACCGGCCGTGGCGTGGACTTCGTGACCGTCGACGGCGGCGAGGGCGGCACCGGCGCCGCGCCGCTGATCTTCAGCGACTCCGTCTCGCTGCCGTTCCAGCAGGGCTTCTCCCGGGTCTACCGGACGTTCGCCGAACGCGACCTGCACGAGAGCGTGGTGTTCGTCGGCGCCGGCAAGCTGGGCCTGCCGGACAACGCCGTGGTGGCGTTCGCGCTCGGCGCCGACATGGTCAACGTCGGGCGGGAGGCGATGCTGGCGATCGGCTGCATCCAGGCGCAGAAGTGCCACACCGACACCTGCCCGACCGGTGTCGCCACGCAGAACGCCTGGCTGGCCCGGGGTCTGGACCCTGCCCGCAAGTCGGTCCGGGCCGCGAACTACATCCGTACGCTGCGCCGCGACCTGGTCAAGGTGGCCGAGGCGTGTGGCGTCGAGCATCCCGGGCTGATCGGCACCGACTCGGTGGAGATCCTCGACGGCCGGACCTCCTCGATCCCGCTGGACCGGGCGTTCGGCTACCGGCCGGAGTGGGGGATGCCGTCGGCAGCCGACCGGTCGGAGATCGTCCGGCTGATGACGGGCGAGGCCCCGCAGGGCGGCAGCGCACCGCCCTCCCCCACCGCCGTCGGCTGACCCGGGCGGCGGAAACCCGGTCGGCCGCCGCACCGCCGCCGCGTACAGTCCGCCGCATGGCTGTGGACACGAGGCCGGCGGTGCGCGCCGGCCGATTCCGGCTGCTCCCGCTGGGTGTGGTGTTCCTGACCGTCGGCCTCTCCACCGCCGTGGTGCTGCCGTTCCTGTCGCTGTTCCTCGACCGCGAAGTCCACGCCAGTCCGTTACGGGTGACCGTGTTCCTGGTCGTCGCCCCGCTGTCCGGGGTGGTCGCCTCGGCGCTGATCGGCCGGCTGTCGGACCGCCTGCCGATCCGGCGCGCGCTGCTCGTCGGCGCCGCGCTGGCCGGCGTGGTGGGCGCGGGTCTGACCGCGTACGTCCGCGACTACTGGATCCTGCTGGGGCTCACCGCGACCGCCACGGCGCTGGCGAACTCGCTGTTCCCGCAGTCGTTCGCGTACACCCGGGCGCTGTTCGACAGGGACGATCCGGCGCGGGCCGCGTTCGGCGTCAGCCTCATGCGTACCGTGTTCTCGCTGGCCTGGGTGGCCGGGCCGGCGCTGGCCGCGGTGCTGCTCGACGTCGGCGGCTTCCGCCTGGTCTACGGCATGGCCGCCGTCATGTACGCGCTGGCCGCGCTGGTGGCCGCGTTCCGGCTGGAGGAGCTGCCGCTGCCGGCGCGGCCGGTCGCGGGCGATCCGGACGGCGCCGCGCCCGGCCCACCCGGCGCGTCCCGGCTGCGGCTGGCGCTGACGGTGCTCGCGTTCGTCCTGCTCCAGTGCCCGCTGACGGTCGGTGTGCAGGCGCTGCCGCTGTTCATCGACACCGAACTGAACGACGACCCCTCCCGCGCCGGACTGGTGCTGGGCCTGTGCGCGGCACTGGAGATCCCGCTGATGCTCGGGCTGGGCGCGCTGACCGCGCGGGTCCGGCTGCGGACGCTGGTCCTGGTCGGCGGTGCCTGCGGGGTCGCCTACTACGCGACCGCCGCGCTGGCGCCGAACGTGCCGGTCCTGCTGTTCACGCAGCCGGTGAACGCGCTGTTCATCGCCGCGGTGTCCGGCGTCGGCATCGCCTACGTGCAGGATCTGCTGCCGGGCGAGCCGGGCCGGGCCACCACGCTGTTCACCAACACGTTCCCGATCGGGGCCATGCTCGCCGGGCCGCTGCTCGGGATCTCCGCGCAGGTCGGCTACCGGTGGGCGTACGGCATGAGCACCGCGCTGTGCGCGACCGGGCTGCTGGTGCTGCTGCTGACCCGGCCGCGGGCGCGGGCCTGACCGGCGCGGCGGTCAGCGGCGCCGCACCAGGACCACGTGGTCGATCAGCTCGCCGGTCCGGCCGTCCGGGCCGGTGGCGGTGCGGCGTGCCGCGCCCAGCCGCTCGGTGTCCCAGCCGTCCGGGTCGAGGCTCATCGCGGCCAGGATCTCCTCCGGTTCGGCGAACCGGTGGTGGCCGGTGTCGGACCCGGCCCACGGCGGCGGCGCGCCGTGCTCGACGACGAGCAGCCGGCCGCCGGGCGCGACCGCCTCGGCCGCCGGGGGCAGCACCTTCTCCCGGGGCAGGACCAGTGGCGACTGGAAGAACTGCGCGGACACGAGGTCGTACCGGCCGGGCGGGAAGCCCTGCGTCAGGTCGTGCCGGACGGTGGTGATCCACTCCGCCACTCCGGCCCGCTCGGCCTCGACGGCGAGGCGGTCCAGCGCGACGGACGAGATGTCCACTGCGGTGACCCGCCATCCCTTCGACGCCAGCCACACCGCGTCGCCGCCCTCACCGGACCCCAGGTCGAGCACGGTGCCCGGGGGCAGCGCGGCGGCCACCTCGGCCAGGACCGGGTTCACCCGGCCGCTCCAGATCCGGTCCCGCTGGCCGTACCGCTCGTCCCAGAACCGGGCCGGGTCGGTGTCCGCCGCCGGATGCTCGTGGTGGTGCCCCGTCATGTCTGCCTCCTCGCCGCCGGTCGTCTCCCGACCGGCCCCGCCATCGTGCGTCGCCTCGGACCGGACAGCAAGGAACCTTGCCGTTCCGGCAAACCACCGAGCCGCCGCAGGATTAACGCACCGCGCCCGTGGGCAGACATTTGTCATCGGACACGCGAACGAGGGAGCTGACGGCATGGCGAAGGGCGACATCGACACCTACCAGCAGGACGGGCAGTGGAAGAACCGCCCGGAGGGCAACGAGCGCGCGACCAGCCGCCACGACACCAAGGCGGAGGCCGAGGCGGCCGGCCGGGAGATGGCGGCCGAGCGCGGCGCCGAGCACGTGATCAAGAAGCAGGACGGCACGATCGGCGAGAAGAACAGCTACCCCCGCAGCCGCGACCCCCGGGAGATCCCGGGCTGAGCACTCAGCGCAGACGCGATACGGCGTCGGATCCGAACGGGTCCGGCGCCGTATCGCGTACCGGCGGGTAGTGAGTGGCTGGCTAAAAACTTTTGTTCGGTTCCTACAACGGTCCCCGCTCAGGCTTCGGCCGTTACGACATGGCGCCGCCCGCGCACAGGCGGAAAGGTGAGGCAGGCCGGGGGCATCGCCGCGCCCGGCGCACAGGAGTGGGTCAACCGAAGGGGACGGTCACGTGTTCACCCGTGTCGCCATCGTCAACCGTGGTGAGGCCGCGATGCGGCTCATCCACGCGGTCCGGGAACTGGCCGCGGAGACCGGCAGCCGGATCGAGACCGTCGCGCTGTACACCGACGTCGACCGTACCGCCACCTTCGTCCGCGAGGCGGACGTCGCCTACGACCTGGGCCCAGCGTCCGCCCGCCCGTACCTGGACCTCAAGGCCCTGGAGCGCGCGCTGGTCGAGACCGGCGCGGACGCTGCGTGGGTGGGCTGGGGTTTCGTGGCCGAGGACCCGGCGTTCGCCGAGCTGTGCGAGAAGATCGGCGTGACGTTCGTCGGGCCGAGCCCGGACGCCATGCGCAAGCTCGGCGACAAGATCGGCGCGAAGCTGATCGCCGAGGAGGTCGGCGTGCCGGTCGCGCCGTGGAGCCGCGGCGCGGTGGAGAGCCTGGAGGACGCGCTGCGCGCGGCGGCCTCGATCGGCTACCCGCTGATGCTCAAGGCCACCGCCGGTGGCGGCGGGCGCGGCATCCGGGTGATCCGCAGCGACGCCGAGCTGGCCGACGCCTACGAGCGCACCAGCCAGGAGGCCGCGCGGGCGTTCGGCAGCGGCGTGGTGTTCCTGGAGCGCCTGGTCACCGGCGCCCGGCACGTCGAGGTCCAGGTGATCGCGGACGGCCAGGGCACCGCGTGGGCACTCGGGGTACGGGACTGCTCGGTGCAGCGGCGCAACCAGAAGGTGATCGAGGAGTCCGCGTCGCCGGTGCTGAGCCCGGAGCAGACCGCGGAACTGAAGGCGTCGGCCGAACGGCTGGCGGTCGCCGTCGGCTACCGGGGCGCGGCCACAGTCGAGTTCCTCTACCACCCGGGCGACCGGCTGTTCGCGTTCCTGGAGGTCAACACGCGCCTTCAGGTCGAGCACCCGATCACCGAGTCGACCACCGGGTTCGACCTGGTCAAGGCGCAGCTGCACGTGGCCGGCGGCGGCCGGCTCACCGGCGAGCCGCCGGTCGAGCGCGGGCACGCGATCGAGGCGCGGCTCAACGCCGAGGACCCGGACCGCGACTTCGCCCCCTCCCCCGGCCGGATCACCCGGCTGGACCTGCCCGCCGGTCCCGGTATCCGGGTCGACACCGGGGTCAGCGAGGGTGACACCATCCCGGCCGACTTCGACTCCATGATCGCCAAGATCATCGCGTACGGCCGGGACCGGGACGAGGCGCTGGGCCGCCTGCGCCGGGCGATGGCGAACACCACTGTGGTCATCGCCGGCGGCGCGACGAACAAGAGCTTCGTGCTCGACCTGCTCGACCAGCCCGAGGTGATCGACGCCAGCGCGGACACCGGCTGGATCGACCGGGTACGCGGCGAGGGCCGCCTGGTCGCGCACCGGCACTCCGCCGTGGCGCTCGCCGCCGCCGCGATCGAGGCGTACGAGGAGGACGAGACCGCCGAACGGCAGCGGCTGCTGTCCACGGCGGCCGGTGGACGTCCGCAGGTGCAGCACCGCAGCGGCCGGCCGCTGGACCTGAAGCTGCGCGGCGTGACCTACCGGATGCGGGTGGCCCGGGTCGGCGCGCACCGGTTCCGGGTCGGTGTCGAGGCCGGTGGCGACGTCCGCACCGCCGACGTCGAGCTGGACCGCTTCGACCGGCACACCGGCCAGATCGCCGTCAACGGCGCCCGGTTCCGCCTGCTCACCGACACCCACGGCCCGGTCCACCTGGTCGAGGTGGACGGCGTGACGCACCGGATCAGCCGCGACGAGGGCGGCGTGCTGCGCTCCCCCATGCCGGCGCTCGTGGTCGCCACGCCGCTCGCCGTCGGCGCGGAGGTCGAGGCCGGGGCGCCGGTGCTGGTGCTGGAGGCGATGAAGATGGAGACGGTGCTGCGGGCACCGTTCCGGGCCCGCCTCAAGGAGTCGTCGGTGGCGGTGGGCACCCAGGTGGAGGCCGGCGCGCCGCTGCTGCGTCTGGAGCCGGTCGCCGAGGACGACGCCGAGGCCGCCGACGGCCCGGCCGGACCGGCGGTCGAGCTGGACCTGCCCGCCGCGCCCGCGGACGTGCCGGCGCGGTCCCGGGCCGAGCGCGGCCAGGAGGACCTGTGCGCGCTGCTGCTCGGCTACGACGTGGACCCGCACGACGAGCGCCGGGTGCTCGACGACTACCTGGACGCGCGGCGGGCGGCCACCGAGGCCGGGCACCGGCCGCTGGCCGAGGAACTGGAACTGGTGAACGTCTTCGCCGACCTGGCGGAGCTGAGCCGGAACCGGCCCGGCGGCGACGACGGGCCGGGCGGGCACGTGCACAGCGCCCGTGAGTACTTCCACACCTACCTGCAGAGCCTCGACGTCGAGCGGGCCGGTTCCCCCGAGTCGTTCCGGACCCGCCTGGCGAAGGCGCTCGCCCACTACGGCGTCACCGAACTGGACCGCTCCCCCGAACTGGAGGCCGCGGTCTTCCGGATCTTCCTGGCCCAGCAGCGGGCCGCCGCCGACGCCACTGTGATCGCCGCGCTGCTGCGCTCCTGGCTGCGCGAGCCGCCGCCGGACGAGGCGCTGCGCGAGCCGGCCGGCCTCACGCTGGAGCGGCTCGTCGCGGCCACCCAGGTCCGCTTCCCGGTGGTCGCCGACCTGGCCCGGGGCGTGGTGTTCGCCTGGTTCGCCCAGCCGCTGCTGCGCCGCAACCGGGCCCGGGTCTACGCCCAGGTCCGTACCCACCTGCGGCACCTCGACGCGCAGCCGGACGCGCCGGACCGCGCCGAGCGGATCGCCGAGATGGTGCGCAGCACCGAACCGCTGGTCCGGCTGCTCGGCCAGCGCCTGGTCCGCAACGACCTGGACAACGCGGCCATGCTGGAGGTGCTGACCCGCCGCTACTACGGCAACAAGGCGCTCACCGAGGTGCGTACCCGCACCGCCGGTGGTGGCACGTTCGTGGTGGCCGGGCGGGACGGGTCGAGTGTGGTCTCGGCCGCCGTACGCTTCGACGCGCTCGGCGACGCGCTGCGCGGCCTGGCCGAGGTGGCCCGCGACTGCGAGGCCGTCGACGCGGACGTCTACCTGGCCTGGGAGAACCAGCCGGAGGACCTGGACACCACCGCCGCCGCGCTGCTGGACGTGGTCAACGCGCACCCGCTGCCGCAGCAGGTACGCCGCCTCACCACCACCGTCGCCGGGCGTGGCGGCGCGGTGATGCACCACCACGTCACGTTCCGCCCGGCGGAGGGCGGCGGGATGGCCGAGGAGCGGCTGATCCGCGGCCTGCACCCGTACATCGCGCAGCGGATGCAGCTGGAACGGCTGCGCGAGTTCGACCTGACCCGGCTGCCGTCGCTGGACGAGGAGGTCTACCTGTTCCAGGCGGTGGCCCGGCAGAACCCGTCCGACCAGCGGCTGGTGGCGTTCGCGCAGGTGCGTGACCTGACCGAGCTGCGGGAGCAGGACGGCCGTCTGGTGGCGCTGCCGACCACCGAGGACACGGTGGCGGCCTGCATCGACTCGATCCGCCGGGCGCAGTCGCGGCGGCCGTCGAAGTCGCGGTTCCCGACCAACCGGATCGTCGTCTACGTGTGGCCGCCGAGCGAGCTGACCCGCGAGGAGATGGAGCTGATCGCCGGGCGGGTACGCCCGACCACCGTGGGCGCCGAGCTGGAGGAGATCCTGTTCATCGCGCGGCAGCGCGACCGGCGTACCGGCGAGCTGACCAAGGTGGGCGTGCGGATCACGTTCGACGTGACCGGGCACGCGCAGCTGACGGTGGGCGAGCCGCCGGCCGAGCCGGTCGAGCCGCTGGACGACTACCGGCTGAAGGTGCTGCGGGCGGCCGGGCGCAACACGGTCTACCCGTACGAGCTGACCGGCCTGCTGGGCGACTTCGTCGAGCACGACCTGGACGCGGACCACCAGCTGGTGCCGGTGGACCGGCCGAAGGGGCGCAACAGCGCGGCGATCGTGGCCGGTGTGGTGACCACCCCGACGCCGCGGCACCCGCAGGGCGTGACCCGGGTGGTGCTGCTGGGCGACCCGACCAAGTCGCTGGGCGCGCTGTCCGAGCCGGAGTGCCGGCGGGTGATCGCCGCGCTGGACCTGGCGCAGCGGATGGGCGTGCCGCTGGAGTGGTACGCGCTGAGCGCCGGCGCCCGGATCTCGATGACCTCCGGCACCGAGAACATGGACTGGGTGGCCGCGGCGCTCAAGCGCATCGTCGAGTTCACCCAGGACGGCGGTGAGATCAACATCGTGGTGGCCGGCATCAACGTCGGCGCCCAGCCGTACTGGAACGCCGAGGCGACGATGCTCATGCACACCAAGGGCGTGCTGGTCATGACGCCGGACTCGGCGATGGTGCTGACCGGCAAGCAGTCGCTCGACTTCTCCGGCGGCGTCTCGGCCGAGGACAACTTCGGCATCGGCGGCTACGACCGGGTGATGGGCCCGAACGGGCAGGCGCAGTACTGGGCGCCGGACCTGCCGGCCGCGCGGGACGTGCTGATGGCGCACTACGACCACACGTACGTCGCGCCGGGCGAGCACGCCCCGCGCCGGGCCGTCACGATGGACCCGGTGGACCGGGACGTCTGCGGCTATCCGCACGCGGTGGCCGGCAGCGACTTCGCCACGGTGGGCGAGATCTTCTCCGCCACCGCCAACCCGGACCGCAAGAAGCCGTTCGACATCCGTACCGTCATGCGGGCGCTCGCCGACCAGGACCACCCGGTGCTGGAGCGCTGGGCCGGCATGGCCGACGCGGAGACCGCCGTGGTGCAGGACGTGCACCTCGGCGGCATCCCGGTGTGCCTGCTCGGCATCGAGTCCCGCTCGGTGCCCCGGCACGGCTTCCCGCCCACCGACGGCCCGGACACCTACACCGCGGGCACGCTGTTCCCGCGCTCGTCGAAGAAGGCCGCGCGGGCGATCAACGCGGCCAGCGGCAACCGCCCGCTGGTCGTGCTGGCCAACCTGTCCGGCTTCGACGGCTCACCCGAGTCGATGCGCAAGCTGCAACTGGAGTACGGCGCGGAGATCGGCCGGGCGATCGTCAACTTCCGCGGCCCGATCGTGTTCTGCGTGATCTCGCGCTACCACGGCGGCGCGTTCGTGGTCTTCTCCAAGGCGCTCAACCCGGACATGACGGTGCTGGCGATCGAGGGGTCGTTCGCCTCGGTGCTCGGTGGCGCGCCCGCCGCGGCCGTGGTGTTCGCCGGCGAGGTCGCCGCCCGCACCGCGGCCGATCCCCGGGTACGCGACCTGGAGGCGAAGGTCGCCGTCGCGGCCGGGACCGAGCGGGCGACGCTCACCGCCGAGCTGGACGAGCTGCGCTCGTCGGTGCGGGCGGAGAAGCTGGGCGAGGTGGCCGCCGAGTTCGACCGGGTGCACAGCATCCAGCGCGCGGTCGAGGTCGGTTCGGTCGACGCGGTGATCCGGGCCGCCGAGCTGCGTCCCCGCGTCATCGAGGCGATCGAGGCGCGCCTGCGCTGACACGTTCCATCGCCGGACGGCGGGTGGGCCTGCGGGTCCGCCCGCCGTTTCGCGTGCGCCGGTGCTTGACGGGCCGCCGGTCGCGTGGTGTGCTCAGTTGGTAATGGAAACCGTGTTCGTTAGCACTCCGGAGGAGACATGTCGCTCACCGTTCCGCCCGCCCTGCTGCACGCCGCCGAGACCGGTCCCGTGAACGAGGAGGAGTTCGTCGCCTGCGTCCGCGACTCCCTGCCGTACGCCTGGGAGACGGTCAGCCGGGTCGCTGCCGACCTGGCCGCGTCCGAAGCCGAGTTCGCCGACAACGTGGTGCCGCCGCCCGGCGACGCCGAGCGCGGGCAACTGCTGCGCGCGCTGGCCAGCGACGCGATCCGCGCCGGCCTGGAGCGGCACTTCGGGGTGACGCTGGCGTTCCAGAACTGCCACCGGGTCGCGGCGTTCCGCCCCGGCGCGGGAGGCTCCGAGGCGTACCGCCGGTTCACCTCCAGCCGCGGCCAGTTACTCAACCAGTCGCCGGCGCTGCGCAACTGCTGACCGGACGCGCGGGCGGGCCACCGCCCGCCCGCGGCACCGCTCAGGCGGCGCAGCGGTCGCAGGTGCCGAAGATCTCCAGGGTGTGCCCGACGTCGGTGAAGCCGTGCTGGGCGGCGACCTGGTCGGCCCACCGCTCGACGGCCGGGCCGGCTACCTCCACGGCCCGGCCGCAGCGGCGGCAGACCAGGTGGTGGTGATGGCGGCTCTGGCTGCACCGGCGGTAGAGGTGCTCGCCGCCGGGCAACCGCGCCGAGTCGATCTCGCCGTTGTCGACGAGCATCTGGAGCGTCCGGTACACCGTGGTCAGGCCGACCTTCGCCTGCCGCTGGACGAGCATCTGGTGCAGCTGCTGCGCGCTGTGGAAGCCGTCCAACTCCCGCAGCAGCGCCAGCACCTCGGCGCGCTGACGGGTGTTGCGGGTCGCCCCGGTCGTCGCCTGGGTCACCGTCGCCTCCCTCGTCCGGGCGCCCGCCCGGCACCCTCGTCCGGCCGCGGCCGCGCCCGGCGCGCCACGTGACACCCGGAACCATTATGCCTTCCGGCCGCACCGCCGATCCCGGGTCCGGGACGCTCCGCCGCCTGCGGTGTGACGTGCCCGACCGCCCCGGCCGGAACTATCCGGCGTACCGCGCCGACAAACGGTACGAACACCGGATCTTCGAGGGGACGACGTCATGCCCAGCACCACCAGCCGCCGCTTCCTGCGCCCGGCGGCCCTGATCGGCGCCGCCGTGCTCGCCGCGTCGGTCACCGCCTGCGGGTCCTCCGGCACGCCGTCCGCCGCCCCGCCGGGCTCGGCGTCGGCGTCGGCGAGCGCGGCGGCGGGCGTGCTCACCGTCAGCGACCCGTGGGTGAAGGCCGCCGACAAGGGCATGACCGCCGCGTTCGCAACGCTCGCCAACGACGGCGACACCGACGTCACGATCACCGGGGTGACCACCGACGTGTCCCGGGCCGAGATCCACGAGATGGCCATGACCGACGGGACGATGACGATGCGGCAGAAGCAGGGCGGCGTCGTCGTCGCCGCCCGCTCCCGGGCCGCCCTGGAACCCGGCGGCGACCACCTGATGCTGATGGACCTGACCCGCCCGGTGCGGGCCGGCGACCAGCTCGACATCACGCTCACCTTCGCCGACGGCCGGACCCAGACGTTCACCGCCGTGGCGAAGCCGTTCACCGGCGCCCAGGAGACGTACGCCCCCGGACACGGCGCGAGCCCGGCGTCATGACCGGCACCGGCACACCCGCCCGCCGGGTGAGCCGGCGTGGCCTGCTCACCGGCGGCGCGATGGCCGCCGGGGGCGCGCTGACCGGCGCGGGCGCCCTCGCCGCCGTCCGTCCCCAGGGGGTACGCCCCGACGACGCCGTCCCGGTGGCACACGTCGGCAGCGCGGTCGAGCCGTTCCACGGCACCCGGCAGTCCGGCGTCACCACCGACCCGCAGGCACACGCGGCGTTCGTCGCGTTCACGCTGCGCCCCGGCACCGACCGGGCGGCGCTCGGGCGGATGCTGCGGCTGCTCTCCGACGACGCGGCCCGGCTCACCCAGGGCCGCCCGGCGTTGGCCGACACCGAGCCGGAACTGAGCGTGCTGCCGGCCCGGCTCACCGTCACGTTCGGCTTCGGTCCCGGGCTCTACGCCGCCGCCGGGCTCGACGACCGCCGGCCCGCCTCGGTGGCCGAGCTGCCCGCGTTCGGCATCGACCGGCTGCAACCCCGCTGGTCCGGCGGGGACCTGCTGCTCCAGATCTGCGCCGACGACCCGCTCACCGTCGCCCACGCCCAGCGGGTCCTGGTCAAGGACAGCCGTCCGTTCGCCGTCGTCCGGTGGGTGCAGCAGGGCTTCCGCCGGGCGGCCGGCGCCGAGCCGGGGCGTACCCAGCGCAACCTGTTCGGGCAGCTCGACGGCACCGCCAACCCGAAGCCCGGCACGCCGGCCGACACCGCGGTGTGGGTGACCGACGGACCGGACTGGCTGCGCGACTCGACGACGCTCGTGGTGCGGCGGATCAGCATGAACCTGGAGACCTGGGACCTGCTGGGCCGCACCGACCGGGAGCTCGCCGTCGGGCGGCGTCTCGACACCGGCGCGCCGCTGACCGGCCGGGCCGAACACGACGAGCCGGACTTCGCCGCGCTCGGCCCGGACGGGCTCACCGTCATCCCCGACTTCTCGCACCTGACCCGGGCCCGCGTCACCGACGACCGGCAGAAGATCCTGCGCCGGCCCTACAACTACGACGGCGTGCCGACTCCCGAGGGGAACGCGGACAGCGGCCTCGTCTTCGCCTCGTACCAGGCCGACGTCGCCCGCCAGTTCCTGCCCGTCCAACGCCGGCTCGCCGAGCGCGACCTGCTCAACGAGTGGACCACCCCGATCGGCTCCGCCGTGTTCGCCGTACCGCCCGGCTGCCCCGGGGGCAGCTGGATCGGCCGGCAACTGCTCGGCTGACCACCACAGGAAGGCGCGTCATGCGTACCCGTTCCGTCACCGCGCTGCTAGCCGCGGTCCTCACCGCGCTGCTGCTGGTCCCGGCCACGCCCGCGGCGGCGCACAACTCGCTCCAGGAGGCCACGCCCGCACGCGACGCCCGGCTCACCGCCGCGCCGACGCAGGTCACGCTGCGGTTCCTGCAACGGCTGAACCCCTCGTTCACCACCGTCACGGTCAGCGACGCCGGTCAGCGCACGGTGCCCACCTCCGCACCGGCGGTGGACGGCGCCACCGGCACCGTGACGATCGACGAGCCGCTGGGCAACGGCACCTACACCGTCGCCTACCGGGTGGTGTCCCGCGACGGCCACCCGGTCCAGGGGTCGTACCGCTTCACCGTCGCCGACCCGGCCGCGCCCGCGCCGTCAGCTTCCGCGCCGTCAGCTTCCGCGTCGTCGGCGGCTCCCGCGTCGTCGGCGGTTGCCGCGTCGACCGGCACGGACGCCGCGGGCGAGCCGGATGCCTCGGTCGCGCGGTCCGGCGACGACGGCCCGCCGGTCGCGCTGCTGGCCGGTGGGGCGGTCGCCGGGCTGCTCGTGGTCGCCGGGATCACGCTGCTGGTCGCGCGCCGGGCGCGCGCTCGTCGCACTGACCACTGACGACCGGACCGCACGGCGGGATCGGCGGCGGGGTGCACGGGCCCTCGGCGGGCCGGCCCCGGGTGAGTGAGCGCCGGCCCTTCGGCGGGCCGGCGACGGTGAGCGGGCCGCGAGCGGCTCAGCGGGCGGGCGGCGGGCCGACGCTGCGGCGCGGCACCAGCGTCGGCGCGATCGTCTGCCGCAGCGGCCCGACGGTCGGCGACTCGATCTGTGCCAGGAGCAGGTCGAGGCTGGCCGCGGCGACCGCGCCGAAGTCCGGCCGCACCGTGGTCAGCGGCGGGATGAAGTACGCCGCCTCGGGGACGTCGTCGAACCCGACCACGCTGATGTCGTCGGGGACGCGGCGGCCGTGCTCGTGCAGCGCCCGCAGCACGCCCAGCGCCAGGTGGTCGTTGGCGGTGAAGACGGCGGTGACCTCCGGCATCCGGGCCAGCATCTGCCCGCACCGGTAGCCCGCCGCCGCCGACCAGTCGGCCGGGACCAGCGGCGGGATCTCGGCGCCGGCCTGCCGCAGCGCCTCGCGCCACCCCTCGATCCGGCCGGCGCTGTCGAACCAGTCCGACGGGCCGGACACGTGCCACACCGTGCGGTGCCCGGCGGCGAGGAGGTGCTCGGTGGCGGCCCGGGCGCCGGCGACCTGGTCGACAGTCACCAAGGGGATCGGCCGGCGCGGGTCGCCGTCGACAGTCACCAGCGGCACGTCCTGGGGCAGCCGTTCCAGCGCCTCTCCGGCCGACTCGACCGGCGCGATGACCACTATGCCGGCGACCCGGTGCGCCAGGTGCCGTTCCACGGCGGCCGAGATGGAACGGTGGTCGAGGTCGCGGACGCTGCCGACGCTCACCGCGAAACCGGCCTCGGCGGCCGCCTGCTCCAGCGCGGCCAGCAGGGACGCCGGGCCGTAGAGCGTGGTGTTCTGCGCGACCACGCCGATCACCTGGGACCGGCCGGTCACCAGCGCGCGGGCCGCGCGGTTGGGCCGGTAGCCGAGTTCGGTGATGGCGGCCTGCACCCGCAGCCGGGTCTGCTCACGCACGTTGGGATGCCCGTTGAGCACCCGGGAGACCGTCTGGTGCGACACCCCGGCGAGGCGGGCCACGTCCGTCATCGCAGGACCGCGCACGGCCACCTCACTTTCGCCACTGCCCGCGGCCACACCCGGTCGATCTCGACCGGACCGGCCCGGGTGGCGACAGTCTACGCCAGCGGTCCCATCGGTATCGGCACCGTGGATCGACCGTTCACATCGTGGCGCGGCGATATCGCGGAATCGACCGACGGCTCATTCCCTTCCGTTACGCAGCGGCGTGAACAGGCAGCTCGGGAGCTGTGGAATTGAGCCCGGGGTGCGGCATTTCCGGTGATTGCCGGTGCCCCACCCCGGGCTATTGAAGATGTGTCAACGGCCGCGAATGGTGACCGTTGTCACGGTGTTGTCAGCGAGAACTGCCGCACCGTCACCGCGCCACCCAGCGATTGGGTGGCGTAGTTGAAGAAGCCGAACCGGTACCCCATGAAGAACTGCCACGCGTTGTTGAGCGTCAGCGCGTTCCCGAGCGGTACGAAGTTCACCCCGTCGGTGCTGTAGGAGAACCGCGCCTGCCGTCCGGAGCCGGGCCGGATGTCGGCGTTGGCCCGCAGCCAGATCCGCCCGCCGGACACCGCCGCACTGGCGATCTCCGTACCGGTGCTGGTGGTGTTCCAGTTGTTCGAGCCCATGGTCAGGCCGTTCGTCATCACCACTCGCGTCGCGCCGTTGTCCCGCCGTACGCCGATCCAGGCCGAACTGTCGCGCAGCATCGCCAGGCCGGCCCGGTCACCGTCGCGCATGCCCGAGTAGTCCAGCTCGATCGTGCCGGTCGAGGTGGGGCCCTGGATGCGGTGGGTGAGCGTGTTGCGGGCCCGGTACAGGTCGTTCGTCACGCTGGCGGTCTGCAGGCGCAGGCCGTTGTTCACCGACCACCGGCTGTTGTCCGGGTTGTGGTTCCACTCGTACTGCACCCCGAGCGTGGTGCCGGAGAACGTGTCGGTGCCGGTGAGCGGCTTGACCGGGCGGGTCGGCAGCGGGTTGGGGTAGCTCGCGCCCCAGGCGCCGTTGACGGTCTGCACCTGCGGCCAGCCGTCGGAGGTCCAGGTGATCGGCGCCAGCGTCGGCATCCGGCCGCCCGGGTAGGCGTCGGTGAACGCCATGTAGTACCAGGCGCCGGTCTGCGTCTGCACCAGACCGCCCTGGTGCGGCACGCCGCCGCCGGAGATCGGGCCGGGCAGGTTGAGCAGCACCTGCCGCTGCTCGTACGGGCCGAACGGGCCGTTCGTGGACTTCAGCACGTACTGGCCGTTGGCCGGACGGGTCAGCCAGATGTAGTACGCGCCGTTGCGCTTGTAGAAGCGCGCGCCCTCCAGCGTGCCGATGCTCGACGGCGTCTGGTAGACCTGCTGGGCTCGGACCTGGCTGCGCCCGTCGGCGGAGAGCTGGGCCACGCTGATCGTGCCGTTGCCGTACGCGACGTACATGGTGTCGTTGTCGTCGATCAGCATGCCGGCGTCGTAGTAGCAGTTGGGGATGGTGGCCAGGCGGCTCCACGCCCCGTCGACGGCGCCCGCGGTGTAGATGTGGGTCTGCGCGAAGTCGATGCACCCGGCCCAGTAGAACGTGCGGTTGCTCGGCCGGTAGTTCAGCGTCGACGCCCAGATGCCGTCCACGTACGCGTGCTCACTGCTGCTCAGGTCGTACTTCGAGCCGAAGTCCAGCCGCGGTACGGAGTGCCCGGCGAACTCCCAGTTCACCAGGTCCCAGGAGCGCAGCACCGGCGCGCCCGGCGAGTAGTGCATGGTGGAGGCGGACATGTAGTAGACGTCGCCGACCCGGATGATGTCGACGTCGGCGAAGTCCTGCCAGACGGCCGGGTTGGTGAAGCTGCCGCCCGGGTTGCCCGGGTTGTCGCCCACGCGGACGAGCTGCCACTGCTGGTTCGCGCCGTTCCAGTCGTCGTACTGGACGATGTTGCCGCCGTCGGCGGTGGAGGCGTTCTGCACCTCCATCACCTTGTTCGAGTTCCGGTTGATCAGCCGGACGTACCCGCTGTCGGAGTCGGCCAGCCGGAACTGCTGGTTGGTGCCGCCGTGGTCGGTCCACTGGACCACCGCCGCGCCGTTGGCGGTGGACGCGCCGGTCACGTCGAGCACCTTGCCCGAGTGCCGGGAGCGCAGCCGGTAGTAGCCACCGCCGGAGTCCACGAACTGCCACTGCTGCCAGGCGCCGTCGTTGCGCGTCCACTGGGTGATCCGCGCGCCGTCGTTGGTGGCCTGGTTGTACAGGTCCAGCGCCTTGCCGCTGTTGCGGTTCACCAGCACGTAGTACGCGCTGGTGTCCACCGTGGCGGCCGATACCGGCGCCGGTACGGCGCCCACCACCACGCCGCCGACAAGCAGCGCCACCACCCCGGCCAGCAGCCGGGACAGGCTTCCACGCCCACGGGACAGTCGAGCCGTCACCACGATCCTCCTTCGTCGACCGGAGCCCGGGCGCGGCGGCACGCGCCGACGACGGCGGCGTTATCGCTAACAGCGACGCCCACCCAGGCGAGAGTCGGATCCCTGGCAACTGCGGCGCAGATCGCGCCCGGAACGGCCCGCGAGCGGTGCCGGTGACCCTATCCATCGACTGTGAGCGATAACATGCCGTTCGTCAAGGCGTAACGTGCGGCCCGCCGCGCGGGCCGGCACGGACGGCGGGCGGCGGCTCAGAAACCCCGGGCGAGCCGGTAGTACGCCTGGTTCCAGCGCAGCTCGTCGGCGAAGCGGTGCGGGCGCGTCTCGGCGTCGATGACCACCAGTTCGGTCCGGGCCATCGCGGCCAGGTCGCGCAGCTCCTCCACGCCGACGGCCTGGGAGAGCACGGTGTGGTGCGGTGCGCCGGCGGTGATCCACGCCTCCGCCGAGCCGGCCAGGTCGGGCTGCGGACGCCAGACCGCGCGGGCCACCGGGAGGCGGCGCAGCGGGTGCGGCGGCGGCACCACGTCCACCGCGTTGGCGACCAGCCGGAACCGCTCCCCCATGTCCGCCATGCCCAGCACGACAGCCGGGCCCGGCGCCGCGTCGAACACCAGGCGGACCGGGTCCTCCCGCCCGCCGATGCTCAGCGGGTGCACCTCCGCGCTCGGCACGTCGGCGGCGATGCTCGGGCACACCTCCAGCATGTGCGCGCCGAGGATCAGCTCCTGACCGAACGTCAGGTCGTAGGTGTAGTCCTCCATGAACGAGGTGCCGCCCGGCACGCCGACGGCCATCGCCTTGAGCGTGTGCACCAGCACCGAGGTCTTCCAGTCCCCCTCGCCGCCGAAGCCGTAGCCGTCGGCCATCAGGCGCTGCACCGCGATGCCGGGGAGCTGCCGCAGCCCGCCGAGGTCCTCGAAGTTCGTGGTGAACGCCCGGAAACCACCGGCGTCGAGGAACGCGCGCAGGCCCAGCTCCTGGCGCGCCGCGTACCGCAGGGAGTCGTGCCGGTCCCCACCGGGCCGCAGCTCGGACGCGACGCGGTAGGTGTCGTCGTACTCCTTGACCAGGTCGTCGACCTGGGCCTCGGGCACCTGGTCGACGGCGGCGACCAGGTCGTTGACGCCGTAGGTGTTGACCGAGACGCCGAAGCGCAGCTCGGCCTCGACCTTGTCCCCCTCGGTGACCGCGACGTCGCGCATGTTGTCGCCGAAGCGGGCCAGCCGCAGGGTCCGCACCGCCGACCAGCCGATCGCGGCGCGGGCCCACGCCGCGACCCGCCCGACGACCCGCGGGTCGGTGACGTGGCCGGCGACGGTCTTGCGGGCCACCCCGAGCCGGGTCTGGATGAACCCGAACTCCCGGTCGCCGTGCGCGGCCTGGTTGAGGTTCATGAAGTCCATGTCGATCTCGTCCCACGGCAGCGCCACGTTGGCCTGCGTGTGCAAATGCAGCAGCGGCGTGCGCAGCGCGTCCAGCCCGGAGATCCACATCTTGGCCGGGGAGAACGTGTGCATCCAGGCGATCACCCCGACCGCGCCCTGCGCCGCTGCGTCCCGGCAGGCCGCGAGGATGTCCGCGCTGGAGGTGAGGACCGGCTTCCAGACCACGCGTACGGGGATGTCCGGCGACTCGTCCAGGCGCGCGGCGATCTGCCGGGACTGCTCGGCGACCTGCCGCAGGGTGTCCTCGCCGTAGAGGCCCTGGCTGCCGGTGAGGAACCAGACCTCGGGCTGGGGGTGAGTTGCCATGTTGTTGCCTTCCGCGCTAGGAACCGTCACTTGAACCGGATGCCGATGAGGCGCTGGAGGAGGATGAACGCGAACAGCAGGCCGCCGATCACGATCTTGGTCCACCAGGAGTTGAGGCTGCCGTCGAACGTGATCAGGGTCTGGATCACGCCCAGCACCAGCACGCCGAGCACGGTGCCGAAGACGTACCCGGAGCCGCCGGTGAGCACGGTGCCGCCGATCACCACGGCGGCGATCACGTCCAGCTCCATCCCGACGGCGATCAGCGGCGCGCCGGACAGCGTGTAGAACGACAGCAGGATGCCGCCGATCGCCGAGCAGAGCCCGCTGATCGTGTAGACGGCGATCCGGGTCCGCGCCACCGGCAGGCCCATCAGCAGCGCCGACTGCGCGTTGCCGCCGACCGCGTACACGTTGCGGCCGAACCGGGTGTACGCCAGCACGTACGCCGCGATCAGCACCACCGCGAACGCGATCAGCACGCTGATCGACACGAAGTTGCCGGCCGGGTCGCCGATGCGCTGCTGCGACATCGAGGTCCAGAAACCGTCGGTGATGGAGATGGAGGAGTCGCTGATGAACGTGCACATGCCCCGGGCGAAGAACATCCCGGCGAGTGTCACGATGAACGGCTGGATCTCGAAGAAGTGGATCGCGCAGCCCATCAGGAAACCGAGCGTCGGGCCGATCAGCAGCGCGATCACCAGCACCAGGGCCGCGGGCAGGCCGTCGCGCAGCAACGACGCCGACACCATCGCGGTCATCGCCACCACCGAGCCGACTGACAGGTCGATACCGCCGGTGAGGATCACGAACGTCATGCCCACCGCGACGACGAGCAGGAACCCGTTGTCGATGAAGACGTTGAAGACGACCTGGACGTTGGAGAAGGCGCGGTACTGGGACACGCCGATGCCGTACATGACCAGCAGCAGGGCGAGCGTGGCCAGCACCGGGACGTGCCGCCGGGGCAGGCTGGGCCGCCAGGACCGGCCGGTGGTCAACGACGTGCTGCTCATGCCGGTACCTGCTCCTTCTCCCGCTGCGGGGCCGCCGGGCCGGGTTCGGCCCCGCGCCGGCGCCGGCGCAGCCGGGCCCGGAACGCCGGAGCCTGGACGAGGCAGACGGCGATGACGACGACCGCCTTGAACAGCAGCGACGTCTGCGGCGAGATGTTCATGGCGTACACCGTGGTGGTCAGGGTCTGGATGATCAGCGCGCCGAGGACGGTGCCGCCGAGGGAGAACCGGCCGCCGGCCAGCGAGGTGCCGCCGATGACGACCGCCAGGATCGCGTCGAGCTCGATCCACAGACCGGCGGCGTTGCCGTCGGCGCTGGAGACGTTGGCGGTGACCATGAAACCGGCGAGCGCCGCGCAGACGGCGCTGATCACGTAGACGAGGAAGACGATGCGCCGCGACCGGATGCCGGCGAGCCGGCTGGCCTCGGCGTTGCCGCCGACCGACTCGACGATCAGCCCCAGCGCGGTGCGCCGGGTGAACGCGGCCACGAGCAGCGCGGCGGCGAGCGCGATCAGGATGGCCAGCGGCAGCGTCAGGAAGTGCCCGAGCCCGATCGCCCGGTACGGACCGGAGTTGATGGTGATGATCTGGCCCTCGGTGACGAGCTGGGCGATGCCCCGCCCGGCCACCATGAGGATCAGCGTGGCGATGATCGGCTGGATGCCGATGACCGCCACGAGTATCCCGTTCCACGCGCCGAGCACGAGCGCGGCGCCGAAGGCCAGGGCGAGCGCGGTGGCCACAGTGGCCGGGCTGTTCTGGTCGGCCGCCCCGCTGATGTGCAGGCAGGCGATCGCGCCGCTGATCGCGCAGAGCGAGCCGACCGACAGGTCGATGCCGCCGGTGGCGATGACGAGCGTCATGCCGAGCGCGACCAGGATCAGCGGCGCGCTCAGCCGGAGGATGTCGATCGGTGTGCCGTACAGATGGCCGTTCTTGACCTCGACGGCGAGGAAGCCGGGACGGTAGACGGTGTTCGCGGCGATCATGACCACGAGCACGAGCGCCGGCCAGAACAGGCGGTGGCCGGTCAGCGGGCGGAGGCGGTCGGCGACGGCGGTCATCGGGTCACCTCCTCCCGGGGCGTTCCACTGGCGATGGTGCGCATGACGCGGTCGGCGTCGAGCGTGTCGTCGTTGTCGAGCTGGGCGACCATCTCCCGGTCGCGCATGACCGCGACCCGGTGGCTCAGGCGCAGCACCTCCTCCAGCTCGGCGGAGATGAACAGCACCGCCATGCCGCCGTCGGAGAGCTGCACCACCAGCTTCTGGATCTCGGCCTTGGCGCCGACGTCGATGCCGCGGGTCGGCTCGTCCAGGATCAGCAGGCGCGGTTCGGTGATCAGCCAGCGGGCCAGCAGCACCTTCTGCTGGTTGCCGCCGGAGAGGTTTCGCACCGGCAGCTCCGGGTTGGCCGGGCGGATGCTCAGCGCCTCGACGTACTTGCGGACCAGCTCGTCCTGGCGGCGGCGCGGGATCGGCCGCAGCCAGCCGCGCGCGGCCTGCATCGCCAGGATCATGTTCTCCCGGACCGTGAGTTCCGGGACGATGCCCTCGGCCCGGCGGTTCTCCGAGCAGAACCCGACGCCCTGGCCGATGGCCTGGATCGGGTTGCGCACCGGCGCCCGGCCGCCGTCGAGCCGGACCTGGCCGTGGTCGGCCCGGTCCGCGCCGAAGATCAGCCGTGCCACCTCGGTGCGGCCGGAGCCGAGCAGGCCGGCCAGGCCGACCACCTCACCGGCGTGGATGCGCAGGCTGAACGGGGCGACCGCGCCGCGCCGGCCCAGCTCGGCGGCGTCCACGAGCGGGGCCTCGTCACCGGCGTCGACGGTGGCGCGCTTCTGCTGCTCGTCGAGCCGCTCCAGCACGTCCAGCTCCTGCCCGATCATCTTCTCGACCAGGCTGAACTGCGGCAGCTCCTCGGTGCGGTACTCCCCCACGAGCCGGCCGTTGCGCAGCACGGTGATCCGGTCGGCGATGCCGTAGACCTGGTCGAGGAAGTGGGTGACGAACAGGATCGCGATCCCCTCGTCACGCAGCTGCCGCATGATCCGGAACAGCTGCGCCACCTCGCCGGCGTCCAGGCTGGACGTCGGCTCGTCCAGGATCAGCACCCGCGCCCGCACGTCGATCGCCCGGGCGATGGCGACCATCTGCTGCACCGCCAGCGAGTACGAGCCGAGCGGCGCGGAGACGTCGAGGTCGAGGTCGAGCCGGGCCAGCAGGTCGCGGGCCCGGCGGCGCATCTCGCCCCAGCGCACCGCGCCGAAGCGGCGGGGTTCCCGGCCGATGAAGACGTTCTCCGCCACCGACAGGTTGGTGCAGAGGTTGACCTCCTGGTAGACGGTGCTGACACCGGCCGCGGCGGCCTGCATCGGACCGGTGAACGAGACCTGCTCGCCGTCGAGCGTGACGACGCCCGCGTCGGTCCCGTAGACGCCGGTCAACACCTTGATCAGGGTGGACTTGCCGGCGCCGTTCTCGCCCATCAGGGCGTGGACCTCGCCCGGGAACAGCCGGAAGTCGACGTCGTGCAGCGCGCGGACCCCGGGGAAGGTCTTGCTGATGCCGGTCATGGTCAGGACCGGACGGTTACCCGTCATCCCATCGGACCTCTTCTTCGACGGTGGTGGTACGGGGGCCGCCGTCGGTTGCGACGGCGACCCCCGGGGTGACTCAGTACTTGCGGTTGGGCAGTGCCTCCTTGGCCTGCTCCTGGGTGAACGTGGTCTCCTCGGTCTCGATCCGGGCGGGCACCTCCTCGCCGGCCTTGACCTTCTTGACCAGGTCCATCAGCTGCGGGCCAAGCAGCGGGCTGCACTCGGCGATGAAGTTGAACTTGCCGTCCGCGAGGGCCTGCATGCCGTCCTTCACCGCGTCGACGGTGATGATGGTGATGTCCTTGCCGGGCGTCTTGCCGGCCGCGGTGATCGCCTCGAGCGCGCCCAGGCCCATGTCGTCGTTGTGCGCGAAGAGCACGTCGATCTTCGGGTTGGCCTTGAGGAACTGCTCCATCACCTGCTTGCCGCCGGCGCGGGTGAAGTCACCAGACTGGGAGGCGACGATCTTCAGGTTGGGGTTGGCGGCGATGGCCTCGGCGAAGCCCTTCTTCCGGTCGTTGGCCGGCGCCGAGCCGGTGGTGCCCTGAAGCTCCACGATGGTGACCGGGCCGGACGCCGCCTTCTTCTGCTCCACCAGCCACTCGCCGGCGAGGCGGCCCTCCTTGACGAAGTCCGAGCCGAGGAACGTCTTGTAGAGCGACTTGTCGGCCGAGTCGACGGCGCGGTCGGTCAGGATCACCGGGATCTTGGCGTCCTTGGCCTCCTTGAGCACGGTGTCCCAGCCCGACTCCACCACCGGCGAGAAGGCGATCACGTCGACCTTCTGCTGGATGAAGTTGCGGATCGCCTTGATCTGGTTCTCCTGCTTCTGCTGGGCGTCGTCGAACTTCAGCTCGATGCCCGCCTCGGCCGCCGCCTCCTTGATCGAGGTGGTGTTGGCGGTACGCCAGCCACTCTCGGCGCCCACCTGGGAGAAGCCCAGGACGATCTTGTCGTTGCCGTCGCCGGAACCGCCGCCGGTGTCGCTGTTGCCGCACGCGGCCATGCTGGCGGCGAGCAGCACGCCGGCGAAGGCCGCTATGACCGTGCGTGCCGTGCTCCTGCTTCTCATCGATTCTCCTCCGGGGTTGGATGTTCCGGGCGCGCGACCGGTGGGAACCGGCGCGGCCCGGGTGTGGTGGTGGGGGGGTGCGCGGCGCTGTCCGGGGTCAGGGCGCCGGCGGGCGTTGGCCGTACACGTTCTGGTAGCGGTCGTAGAGCGAGTCGATGTCGGCCGGCGCGATCGGCACCGGCTGCCCGAGCGCGCGGGCCAGGTGTGCGGTACGGGCGACGTCCTCGCACATCACCGCGGCCTTGACCGCCGCCCGGGCGTCGCGGCCGATGGTGAAGACGCCGTGGTTGCGCATGAGCACCGCGGGTGATCGGTGCCCGGACAGCGTGCTGACGATGCCCTTGCCGATGTCGTCGCCGCCGATCAGCGCGAACGGCCCGATCGGGATCTCCCCGCCGAACTCGTCGGCCTGCGCGGTCAGCCAGCACGGGATCGCCTCGCCGCGGGCCGCCCAGGCGGTGGCGTATCCGCTGTGCGTGTGCACGACGCCGCCGACCTCGGGCATCGCGCGGTAGACGTAGGCGTGCGCGGCGGTGTCGCTGGACGGGGCGCCGTCGCCGTCGACGACCGTGCCGTTGAGGTCGCAGACCACCATGGCCTCGGCGGTCAGGTCGTCGTAGTCGACCCCGCTGGGCTTGATGACCATCAGCTCCTGACCGGGTACGCGGGCCGAGACGTTGCCGGCGGTCCAGGCCACCAGGTCGTAGCGGGTCAGCTCGCGGTGCAGGCGGGCCACCGTCTCGCGCAGCGCGGCCACCTGGCGGGTCACCTCGGTGTTCATCCGACCACCTCCAGGGTCGCGGGGGTGCGGTCCGCGGCGGCGTCGACGGCCGCGTTGCGGATCGCCCGCAGGCGGAGCATGACGTCGTTCGCGCCGCGACCGAAGTGGTCGTGCAACGCGCGGTACTCGGCGTACAGGGCGTCGTAGGCGCGCACGTTCTCCGGTACGGGCCGGTAGACGGCCTCGTCGATGCGCCCCATCGCGGCGGACGCCTCGTGGATCGTCGGGTACGCCCCGGCGGCCACCGCCGCGTGGATGGCCGAGCCGAGCGCCGGGCCCTGGGCGGAGCCGATGATGCTCAGCGGCCGGTTCGTGACGTCGGCGTAGATCTGCATGAGCAGCCGGTTGGAGGTGAGTCCACCGGCCACCACCAGGTCGTCGACCGGCACGCCGGCCTGCGCGAACGCCTCGACGATCATCCGGGTGCCGTACGCGGTGGCCTCCAGCAGCGCCCGGTAGACGTCCGGCGGCCGGGTGGCGAGCGTCAGCCCGACGACCATCCCGCTGAGGTCGTGGTTGACCAGCAGGGACCGGTTGCCGTTCCACCAGTCCAGCGCCACCAGCCCGTGCGCGCCGACCGGCTGGGCGGCGGCGGCCTCGGTGAGCTGCTCGTGCGAGTCGAAACCGGCCGGGGCGGCGTGGCGTACGAACCAACCGAAGATGTCCCCCACGCCGCTCTGCCCGGCCTCGAAGCCCCAGGCGCCGGGGCTGATGCCGCCGTCGACGACACCGCACATGCCCGGCACCTCGGCCGGGTGCGTGCCGTTGAGGACGTGGCAGGTGGAGGTGCCCATGATGGCGACCAGCCGGCCGGGCCGCAACGCCTGAGCCGCGGCGGCGGTGACGTGCGCGTCGACGTTGCCGGCCGCGACCGCGATGCCCTCGGGCAGCCCGGTCCAGGCGGCGGCGCGGGCGCTGAGCGAGCCGGCCCGCGCGCCCAGCGGCAGCAGCGGACCGTCCAGCTTGGTCACGAAGTCGGCGAAGCCGGGGGCGAGCGCGGCCAGGTAGTCGGCCGACGGGTAGTGGTCGTCCTGCCGGATGCCCTTGTAGCCGGCGGTGCAGACGTTGCGCGTCTCGGCGCCGCACAGCTGCCACACGATCCAGTCGGCGGCCTCGATGAAGCGCTCGGCCCGGCGGTAGACCTCCGGGTCCTCCTCCAGGATCTGCAGGCCCTTGGCGAACTGCCACTCCGCGGAGATCTTGCCGCCGTAGCGGCCGAGCCACGGCTCGCCGCGTTCGGCCGCCAGCGCGTTGATCCGGTCGGCGTGCGGCTGCGCGGCGTGGTGCTTCCAGAGCTTCACCCAGGCGTGCGGCCGGTCGCGCAACTGCGGGATCTCGCACAGCGGCGTGCCGTCGGCGAGCGTCGGGAGCACGGTGCAGGCGGTGAAGTCGATGCCGATGCCCACCACCCGGGACGGGTCCACGCCGGCCTCGGCGAGCGCGGCCGGCACCGCGTGGCGCAGCACGTCGCGGTAGTCGTCGGGGTCCTGCAGGGCCCAGTCCGGGGGCAGCGCCGGGCCGCCGTCGGGAAGCGCGGTCTCGATGACCCCGCGCCGGTACTCGTGCACCGCCGTACCCAGTTCGGCGCCGTCACGGACGCGGACCACCAGTGCCCGCCCGGACAGCGTGCCGAAGTCGACGCCGATCACGTACCGGTCGGACGCGTCCACTTCGCTCATTTGCACCTCCGCCGTGTCACGGAGTTAGTGTTAGCGCTCACATATACATCCGTCAAGACACGTCCAAGCAACAGCTGCGTAACGAGCGGCGGCGCCCGGAACCGGCGTCCGTCGCCCCGCGCGGACCGGCCCGGCCGCCGGCCCGGAGATCCACGCCGACGGCGCGGCCAGACCCCGGACCGACGGCCTGTTAGCGACAACAATCGATGGAACTTCCGGAAAATCTCTCGGCACTTCCGGCACCCCTGACCCGAGCCCTCGGGCGCCGCCGCGGACCGCTCAGAGGGCCGCTCAGCGGCCCTTTTTCTCGCGACGACGCCCTCGGCAGCCGGTCGCCGCAGGCCACCCGAAGGTGGTGAGCCTATTTACAGTGTTTGATGTCAGCGATAACATTTCGCCATCCCCACACACTGTGGCGCCGCTGTCCGGGAAACCCCGGCGCCGCAGCCGGGCGGCGACGGACGGCGACCCCGTCGACCGCCGGAACCCCACCACCCACGAGCGCCCGCCGGCACCGACCGGCCGCTGGAACTGCCGTGCCGCATCCGTCCCCTGGACCACGGGCGACGCCGTGCGACCGGCGGGCCGCTCCCCTCCGGGCGCCGGCACGGACGGCGCCCGGCCACCGAGGAGGACGCAGTGCGCAAATGGACCCGACGGACGCTCGCCGTCCTGGGTGTCGCGGCGGTGGCGCTCGCTGCCACAGTCACCGACCAGGCCGTGGCCCCACGCCCCGCCCGGGCGCTGGACAACGGCGTCGCCCGGACCCCGCCGATGGGGTGGAACACCTGGAACACCTTCGGCTGCAACATCAACGAGACGCTCATCCGCCAGACCGCCGACGCGATCGTCGCCAACGGTCTGCGTGACCTCGGGTACAAGTACGTCGTCGTGGACGACTGCTGGTTCAACCCGAACCGGGACGCGCAGGGCAACCTCCAGGCGCACCCGCAGCGGTTCCCCAGCGGGATGAAGTCGCTCGGTGACTACCTGCACGCCCGCGGCCTGCTGTTCGGCATCTACCAGGTGCCGCTGGACAAGACCTGCGCCCAGGTCGGCGGCGCGTTCCCCGGCGCCACCGGCAGCCTCAACCACGAGTACCAGGACGCGCGGCAGTTCGCCGCCTGGGGCGTGGACTACCTCAAGTACGACTGGTGCTCCGGCACCGGGACGATCAACGACCAGGTGGCGCGGTTCGGCATCATGCGCGACGCGCTGGCGTCCACCGGCCGGCCGATCGTCTACAGCATCAACCCCAACAGCTACCACGCCAAGACCGGGCCACAGCGCAACTGGAGCGACGTGGCGAACCTCTGGCGGACCACCGAGGACATCACCAACGCCTGGAACACCGGCCAGACCAACGGCTACCCGATGGGCATCCAGAACATCGTCGACGTCACGGTGCCGCTGGCCGGGTACGCCGCCCCCGGCGGGTTCAACGACCCGGACATGCTCGAGGTCGGCAACGGTGGCATGAACGACACCGAGATGCGCAGCCACTTCGCGCTCTGGTCGATGCTCGCGGCGCCGCTGATGATGGGCAACGACGTACGCTCGGCGAGCGCGGCGACGCTGGCGATCCTGCGCAACGCGAACCTGGTCGCGATCAACCAGGACACGCTCGGCCGCCAGGCGGTCCAGGTCTCCTTCGACGGCACCCGGCGGGTGCTGGCCAAGCCGCTGGCCAACGGCGACGTGGCGGTCGCCCTGTTCAACCAGGGCAGCTCGACCACCACGGTCTCCACCACGGCGGCGGCGGTCGGCAAGAGCGGCAGCTCGTTCACGTTGCGCGACGCCTGGACCGACGCCACCTCCAGCAGCAGCGGCGCGATCTCCGCCAGCGTCCCGGCGCACGGCACGGTGGTCTACCGGGTCAGCGGCGGCGGCACCACCACCCCGCCGCCGGTCCCGACCACGTTCCGGCTGCGCAGCGAGTCGTCCGGCCGGTGCCTCGACGTCGACAACGCCGGCACCGCGAACGGCACCGGGACGCTGATCTGGGACTGCCACAACAACGCCAACCAGCAGTTCACCGCCAACGGGCAGGCGTTGCAGGTGCTGGGCAAGTGCCTGGACGTGCCGACGAACGCGACGGCCGGCACCCGGGTGCAGATCTGGGACTGCAACGGCGGCACCAACCAGCAGTGGACGATCAACGGCAACGGCACGGTGAGCAACGTGCGCTTCCCGGCCCTGTGCCTCGACGTCGACAACGCGGGCACCGCCAACGGCACGCGGGTGATCGTCTGGACCTGCCACGGCAACACCAACCAACGGTGGAGCCGGGTGTGAGCGGCTGCGGCCGGTGAACGGCGGTCGGCCGGACGAAGGGGCGAGCGTCCGGCCGGCCGTCACCGGGCGCCGGCGGCCCGGCGCTTGTTCCAGATGTCGAACGCCACCGCGACGAGCAGCACCAGGCCCTTGACCACCGACTGGACGGACTGGTCGACGCCCATGAGCTGCATCCCGTTGCTCATCACCGCCATGATCAGGCCACCCACCATGGCGCCGACCACGGTGCCGACGCCGCCGGTGACGGCAGCGCCGCCGATGAACGCCGCCGCGATCGCGTCCAGCTCGAACATGTTGCCCGCCGCCGGCTGGGCCCCGTTGGACCGGGACGAGTAGATCACGCCCGCCACGGCGGACAGGAAGCCCATGTTCACGAAGATCCAGAAGTTGACCCGCTTCACCCGTACGCCGGACAACATCGCCGCGGGCAGGTTGCCGCCGATCGCGTACACCTGACGGCCGAACACCGTACGGCGGGTGAGCAGGCCGTAGATCAGCACCAGCACTGCGAGCACGATGAGCACGATCGGCAGGCCACGGGCGTGGGCGAGCTGCCAGGCGAACCACATGACCACGGCGCCGACCACCACGATCCGCAGGACGAACAGCGGGAACGACTCCACCGGCTGCTCGTGGCGCACCCGGGCGACGCGGGTACGGAACACGCTCACCGCGTACCCGACCACGGCGAACGCGCCGATGAACAGCGTGAAGGCGTCGAAGCCCTGACCGCCCAGCAGTCCGTTGAGGAATCCGGCGGCGACCCGCTGGTACTCCTCCGGGAACGGCGACAGCGAGATGTTGTCCAGCACGCGCAGCGTCAGGCCACGGAACAGGAGCATGCCGGCCAGGGTGACGATGAACGCCGGGATGCCGGCGTACGCGACCCAGAGCCCGTGCCACGCGCCGACCGCGACGCCCACCGCGAGCGCGGCCAGGACGCCGGCCCACCAGGGCATGCCCTCGCGGATGACGAGAACCGCCGAGACCGCTCCGGTGAGCGCCACCACCGATCCCACGGACAGGTCGATGTGCCCGCCGATGATCACGATGACCATGCCGATCGCGAGCACCAGGATGTAGGAGTACTGAAGGACGATGTTCGTCAGGTTGCCAGGGCTCAGCGAGACGCCGTCGGTGAGGACCGCGAACAGCGCCACGATCACCACCAGGGCGATGTAGATGCCGCTCTGCCGCAGGTTGCCCAGGATCAGCGCGCGCGGGTCGCTGGTGCCGGTGTGCAGGGTCGCCGCCGCGCCGGTGTCCGGGCTGGCGATCTTCGAGGCGGGGGGAGGCTTCGTGCTGGTCATCGGACGAGATCCCTGTCCTTGGTCATGAGTTCCATCAGGTTCTCCTGGGTGGCCTCGGCCACCGGCATCTCCCCGGTGACCCGGCCGGCCGCCAGGGTGTAGATGCGGTCGCACATGCCGAGCAGCTCGGGCAGTTCGGAGGAGATGAGCACGACGGCCTTGCCGTCGGCCACCAGCCGGTTGACGATCGTGTAGATCTCGAACTTCGCGCCCACGTCGATGCCCCGGGTCGGCTCGTCGAGGATCAGCACGTCCGGGTCGGTGAACAGCCACTTCGCCAGCACGACCTTCTGCTGGTTGCCGCCGGAGAGCTTGCCCACCACGGACATCACCGTCGGCGCCTTGATGTTCATGTCGCGCCGGCCCCGCTCGGCGACCTGGATCTCACGGTTGCCGTCGATCCAGCCGCGCCGGGCCAGCTTGTCGAGCGCGGCGGCCGAGATGTTTCCCCGCACGTCGTCGATGAGGTTGAGGCCGTAGTGCTTGCGGTCCTCGGTGGCGTACGCGATGCCGTTCGCGATCGCCTCGGCCACCGTCCGCGCCCGTACCTCGCGGCCCCGGACGAAGAGCCGGCCGCTGATGTCGCGGCCGTACGCCCGGCCGAACACGCTCATCGCCAGCTCGGTGCGCCCGGCGCCCATCAGGCCGGCGATGCCGACGACCTCCCCGGCCCGTACGTGCAGCGAGGCCCGGTCGACGACCAGGCGGTCCTGCGTCGGGTGGCGCACCGACCAGTCCTCGATGCGCAGCACCTCGTCGCCGGGCGTCACGCTGCGGGTCGGGTAGAAGGCGGCCAGGTCGCGGCCGACCATGCCGCGGATGATCCGGTCCTGGGTGACGGCGCCGTCGGACATGTCCAGCGTCTCGACGGTACGGCCGTCGCGGATGACAGTTGTCGAGTCGGCGACGGCGGTGATCTCGCCGAGCTTGTGCGAGATCATGATGCAGGTGATGCCCTGGTCGCGCAGCCGGCGCATCAGGTCCAGCAGGTGCGCCGAGTCGATGTCGTTGAGGGCCGCGGTCGGCTCGTCGAGGATCAGCAGCCGCACCTTCTTGGACAGCGCCTTGGCGATCTCCACGAGCTGCTGCTTGCCGACGCCGAGCTGGATGACCGGGGTGACCGGGTTCTCGTGCAGCCCGACCGACCGCAGCAGCGCCGCGGCCTCCGCGTTGGTCCGGTGCCAGTCGATGAGCCCGCCGCGGCCGCGGCGCTCGTTGCCGAGGAAGATGTTCTCGGCGATCGACAGGTACGGCACCAGGGCGAGTTCCTGGTGGATGATGACGATGCCGCGGGCCTCGCTGTCCTGGATGCCCCGGAACCCGACCGGCTCGCCGTCGAAGACGATCTGGCCGTCGTAGCTGCCCGCCGGGTAGACGCCGGACAGCACCTTCATCAGGGTGGACTTGCCGGCGCCGTTCTCACCGCAGATCGCGTGGATCTCGCCGCGCCGTACGGCGAGCGAGACGTCCTGGAGCGCGGTCACGCCCGGGAAGGTCTTCGTGATGCCACGCATCTCGAGGATGTGATCGCTCATGGGTATCCGTCCTGCTCGTGGTCGTGGTGTCCGGAGCGGACGGGCCCGGTGGCGCGGGTGGCCGCCGGGCCCGTCGCCGCGGGTCAGCCGGCCCGGCCCGCGGCGACCTCCTGCTCGGTCAGGTAGCCGGAGTCGATCAGGACGGACTTGATGTCCTCCTTGTAGACGGTCTGCACCGGCAGCAGGAACGCCGGCACGACCTTGACGCCGTTGTTGTACGCCTTGGTCTCGTTGGCCTTCGGCTCCTCCTTGCGCAGGAACGCCTCGGCGGCGATGACCGCCTGCTCGGCCAGCAGCCGGGTGTCCTTGAACACCGTCGAGCTCTGCACGCCGTCGTTGATGAGCTTGACCGAGGCGACCTCGGCGTCCTGGCCGGTCACCACCGGCATCTTCTTGGCGCCGCCGCGGTAGCCGGCGTTCTGCAGCGCGGTGATGATGCCCCGGGACAGGCCGTCGAACGGCGAGAGCACGCCGTCGACCTTGCTGCCGTCGTTGTAGCTGGAGGTGAGCAGGTCCTCCATCCGCTTCTGCGCGGTCTCCTGCTGCCAGCGCAGGATGGCGGCCTGCTCGATCTTGGTCTGCCCGGACTTGACCTTCAGCGTCCCGGCGTCGAAGTACGGCTTGAGCGTGTCCATCGCGCCGTTGAAGAAGAACCCGGCGTTGTTGTCGTCGAGCGAGCCGGCGAACAGCTCCACGTTGAACGGGCCGGTCGCGGTGCCCTTGGCGCCGTCCTTGGTGAGCAGGCCGAGCCCGACCAGGAGCGCGTTGGCCTGCGCCACGCCGACCTTGTAGTTGTCGAAGCTGACGTAGAAGCTGACGTTCGGGCTGTTGCGGATGAGCCGGTCGTAGGAGATGACCGGGATCTTCGCCGCCGCGGCGGCCTGGAGCTGGCCGCTGAGCGCGGTGCCGTCGATCGGGGCGATGACCAGCACGTCCGCGCCCTGGGTGATCATCTGGTCGATCTGCTGCGACTGGGTCGGGATGTCGTCCCCGGCGTACTGGAGGTCGACCTTGTAGCCCTTCGCCTGGAGCTTCTCCTTCACCGAGTTGCCGTCGGCGATCCACCGTTCCGAGGTCTGCGTCGGCATCGAGACGCCGATCGTCAGGTCGCCGGGCTTGGCCGAGCTGGTGTCTCCGCCGCCTCCCGCGCCCTCGCCGCTGCAGGCGGCCAGGCTGATCGCGAGCGCGGCACCGCTGAGTGCGGCCAGAAGTCGTCTGCGCACGAGCGTCCTCCCTGTCGTGGCGGTCCCTGTGACACAGGTAACCCTCACGGGGAGTGTTAACGCTCACAAGTTGCCCCGTCAACCAATCGCGCGAAATGCGCATGTCTCTTTCTCGTAACAGAGACGGCAGTCCAGGTCGGACGGGACGGCGTGGCGGGGCACCGCGGGGGCGACGGCGCGCCGCCCCCGCGGTGGCCCGGCTCAGCTCGCGGAGCAGGTGGGCGTCATGCCCGATCCGCTGCCGTTGCCCTGGAACCCGAACTCGGTGCTCTGACCGGCGCCCAGCTGGCCGTTGTAGTCGACGTTGGTGAACCGCACCGTGCCGCTGTTACCGCTCGCGGTGGCGCTCCAGGTGTTGGTGATGCTCGCGCCGCCCGGCAGCGTCATGGTGACAGTCCATCCCCGGGTGCCCGACGAGCCGGCTGTCACCTTCACGTTGGCGACGAAGCCACCGGTCCAGGAGTTCAGCGTCACCGATGCCGTACACCCGCCCTGACCCGGCGGCGGCGTGGTCGGGTTGTTCGGCGGCGGGGTCGTGGTCGGCGGCGGGTTGTTCCCGCCCGCGTTGAGCGCGTCCAGCACGGCGTTGTACGCCGCCTTCTTGTTGCCCGAGCAGTCGAACAGCAGCGCGTTGTCCGAGCCGCGCCACGAGTCGCAGTCCCGCACGCCCCACACCGTGATGCCGGTGCAGCGCGACACCGCCAGGCAGGCGCGGGTGACGGCGGCGTAGATGTTCGCCTGGTTCCCGCCGGTCATCACGTCCAGCTCGGTGATCTGCACCTCCACGCCCAGGTCCGCGAAGCGCTGGAGGTTGGCCTGGTAGTCACCGGGAATCGTGGTGCCCAAGTGCGACTGGAAGCCGACGCAGTCGATCGGCACGCCGCGCGACTTGAAGTCGCGCACCATGTTGTAGATGCCCGTCGACTTCGCGTTGATGCCGTCGGTGTTGTAGTCGTTGTAGCAGAGCTTCGCGCCCGGGTCCGCGGCGCGGGCCGCCCGGAACGCGGCCTCGATCCAGTCGTTGCCGGTGCGCTGCAGGTTCGAGTCGCGACGCCCGCCGCTGCCGCCGTCGGCGAACGCCTCGTTCACCACGTCCCAGGCGTAGATCTGCCCCCGGAAGTGGGTGGCGACCTGGGTTACGTGGTTGATCGCGGCGTTGCGCAGCGCGCTGCCGGACAGGCCCTGCGCCCACGACGGCTGCTGCTGGTGCCAGAGCAGCGCGTGCCCGCGCACCGACATCCCGTTCGCGCGGGCGTGGCTGACCAGCCGGTCGCCACCGCCGTAGCTGAACCGCCCCTGCTGCGGCTCGGTGGCGTCCCACTTCATCTCGTTCTCGGCCACCACGGAGTTGAACTCGCGGTTCAGCACCGTGGCGTACGTGTTGTCGGACAGCTTGCCGGTGGCGACAGCGGCGCCGAAGTAGCGGCCCTTCTCGGCCGCCGCCGCGCGCAGCGTGGTGCCGGCGCTCGCGGCCGGTGCCAGGGCCACCGCCATGCCGGCGGCGAGCGCGCCGGCCAGGATGCCGGTGGTCAGCAAGGCTCTCTTTCGTCTCATGCGGATTCCTCTTCCGGGGGTTGCGCGATGGTGGTGGTGCGACTCCTCGACCCCGCGTCCGGTGGCGGTGGTGTCGAGGTACGACCAGCGCGGCTCGCCCGGTGAGCCTTGCGGCGCTCGTGCCCTGACATCGACTGTGAGCGATAACATCCCCCGGCGTCAACCCCTGCGGGCACCCCGGTCCTAGGGGTACACGTCCTCGTGCGCCTTGCGGTAGTCGGCGATCTCGCCCAGCCGTCCGGCGGCGGCGTGCGTCACCCACGCCGGGTTGCCGAGCAGCGCGCGACCGAGCGCCACCAGGTCGAACTCCCCGTCCGCCAGCCGCGCGGTCAGGCCCGCCACCGACTCCGGGCCGTCCGGGCGCAGGAAGTCCCGCCGCAGCCCGACCGAGCCCACGGTGATCGACGGCAGACCGGTGAGACGCTTCGCCCACCCGGCCAGGTTCAGCGCCGAGCCGGGGAACACGGGCTGCCAGAAGCGACGTTGCGAGGCGTGCAGGACGTCCGCGCCGGCCTCGGCGAACGCGGTGAGGATCTGCGCCAGCTCGGCCGGGCTCTCGGCGATCCGCGCGTCGAACGCCCGCTCCTTGAACTGGGAGAACCGCACGATCACCGGGCGGTCCGCCGGGACCTGCGCGCGTACCGCACGCACCACGGCCGCCGGGAACGCCGCCCGCCGCGCCGGTGAGCCGCCGAACGCGTCGGTCCGGCGGTTCGTGTACGGCCACAGGAACTCGTCCAGCAGGTAACCGTGCGCGGCGTGGATCTCGATCGCGTCGAACCCGGCCCGCACGGCGACCCGGGCCGCGTCCGCGTACGCCGCCAGCAGCACGTCCGCGTCCGCTGCGGTCATCGCGTGCGGCGCCGGGCGGCCCGGCTCGCGTACCCCCGAGGGGGTCCACGCCGGACGGCCGTCCACCGGCTCGCGCAGGCTGCCCAGGTGCCACAGCTGCGCGGCGATCCGGCCGCCGGCGGCGTGCACCGCCTCGACCACCCCCCGCCAGCCGGCCTCCGCGGCGCCGGCGGTCATCCGGGGCACGGTGTCCTCGTGCCCGGCGCTGGGATGGTCGACCAGCACGCCCTCGGTGACGATGAGGCCGATGCCCGCCGCGGCGCGGCGCCGGTAGTAGTCGGCCATCTCCGGCGTCGGCACGCCGCCCGGCGCGCGGTTACGGGTCATCGGCGCCATCACGAAGCGGGACGGCAACGGCAGTCCGGCGACGGTGACGGGTGCCAGCAGCGGCGCCACCGGCGATGCGGTGTCCAGGGTCGCGTTCATGACCCGACGCTAGGAGTTGACACCGGTGTCAAGGGCAAGCGCTCAGGCGGCCGGATCCCGGGTGTCCTCGGTCACGCTCATGTCGGACACCACGTCGTCGAGCACCGCGACGGCGTGCGCGAGCCGTGCCATCTCCGCGGTCATCCGGGTCCGCTCCTCCCGCAGCCGGTCGGTGAGCCACGAGGTGCGGATCTCCGGATCGGTCACGCAGGGCAGCAGCTCGGCCATCCGGCGGCTGCTCAGCCCGGCGTCGAACAGCCGCTGGATGAGCCGGACCCGGTCCACCGCCGACTCGGCGAAGACCCGCTGCCCGCTCGCGGTACGCATGGCGGCGAGCAGGCCCTGCTGCTCGTAGTACCGGATGGACCGGGCACTGACCCCGGTGCGCGCCGACAGCTCCCCGATCCGCATCGTGCCCTCCCGCTGGCCGAATCTCCATCATCGAGCATGCCGCGCCGGTCAGGACAGCAGCTCCACGTACCCGTCGCTGCCGTGCACCCGGATCCGCCCGCCGTCGCGGATCAGCCGGGTCGCGTCCGGCACCGCCACCACGGCCGGCAGGCCGTACTCCCGGGCGATCACCGCGCCGTGCGTCATCAGGCCGCCCACCTCCGTCACCAGGCCCGCGGCGCCCACGAACAGCGGCGTCCAGCTCGGGTCGGTGTGCGCGGTGACGAGGATGTCGCCCGGCTCCAGGTCGGCGCCGGCCAGGTCCGTCACGACCCGCGCCCGTCCCTCGACGACGCCGGCCGAGACCGGCAGCCCGACCAGGGCGCCGGCGGGAGCGTCGTCGCGCCGGTACGAGCCGTTGATCGCCTCGCCCTCGGAGGTGAGGACCCGGGGCGGGGTGAGCGCCTGGTGCGCCCGGAACTCCTCGCGGCGCCCGCGGATCAGCCCGGCGTCGACCCGGCCGGTGGCCGCGACCTCGCGGAACTCGTCGAACGTCAGGTAGAAGACGTCCTCGGCGGCGGCGAGCACACCGGCGCGGGCGAGCCGGCCGGCCTCGGCCATGAGCGCCTGCTTGTAGACGGCGTAGCGGCTCACGATGTCGTACTTCGGGTACTCCCGGTAGCCGACGAACGTCCGTACCCGCTCGATCATCGCCTGCGTCTCGGCGGCCTTGCGCTCACCGTCGGGCAGCGCGCGCAGGCGGTCGAGCACCTCCCGTGCCTTCGCCTCGGCCCGCTCCCGGCCCTGCGCGAAGCGGCGCGCGGCGGCGCCCGGGGCGAAGTTGCGGACGTTGTCCAGGATCAGCGGCACGAGCGTGGCCGGGCGTTCGCTCCACCGCGGCCGGGTGATGTCGATCTCGCCGACGCAGCGCATGCCGTACCGGTCGAGGTAGCCCTCGATGGCCTCGCGCGCCTCCGGGCCGCCCGGCAGCTTCGGCAGGTCGTCCAGGAACCCGTCGTCGGCGACCTCCCGCAGGAACGCCACCACCTCGGGGTACGCGCGGATCACGTCGGCCACGTCGAGCAGCGCGAGCCCCATCTCGGAGGTGACGTTGCCGGGCGCGGACAGCGTGAGCGTGTCGGCCGCGTCGCGCTCGCCGAGCCACTCCCCCAGCTTGTCGTTGAGCCACCAGGTGGCCTGCATCCCCGCCATGATCGCCTGGCCGCTCAGCGGATCGGTGAGCACCCGCTTGTGCTCGGCGAACGCCTCGGTCAGGAAGTCGAACAGCTCGGGTCCGGACCGGATGCTGATGTCGCGGCGCAGGGCGGCGACGGACGCCTGGCTGCGCTCGACGAGCGTGGCGACGACCGCCGGGTCGGTGGCGACCGGCTGTGGCGGCCCGCCCGCGGGCGGGCCGGCCGGGGCCGGGTCCGGCGCGACCGGCAGCACGTCGCGGGCGAGGACCGTCTCCAGCGCGTCCCGGGTGAGCGGGTCGGCCCGGCCGATCATGCCCAGGAACGCGGTACGGCCCGCCGGGGTGGACAGGTGCGGCGTGGCGTCGACGAACAGCCGGCCGCCCGCCTCGTGCATCGGCGCCATGGCGGTGAGCCGCCACATCGACAGGCCCAGCGGCTTCATGGCGTCGGTCATCATCTGCTGGTGGCCGACCGACAGGTAGACGTGGAACCGCCCGTCGGCGGCGGCCGCCGGCACCGGGAACAGCGTGGTGATCGGCCGGCTCTGGAGGATGTGGACGTCGTCCCCGGTCACGGCCCACTCGATGTCCTGCGGGCGGCCGAAGCGTGCCTCGATCCGCCGGCCCAGTGCGGCGAGGCGTACCGCCTGCGCGTCGGTCAGCGCGGCAGACGCCTGCCGCGCCGGGTCGACGGGCGTGAGCCGGGTGCCGCCGCCGGGCGCCGCGTGCACCGCCCGTGACTTCGCGCCGATCGCCCGGCCCACCACCGCGCCGTCGCGCACCGTGAAGACGTCCGGGTTCACCAGGCCGGAGACCAGGGCCTCGCCGAGACCGAAGCCGGCCTCCACCGACACCACCGTCCGGTTCCCGGTGACCGGGTCGGCGGTGAACATGATCCCGGCCGCGTCCGGGAAGACCATCCGCTGCACCACCACGGCCATGTCCACGGCCCGGTCGTCGATGCCGTGGCGCCGCCGGTAGGTCACCGCCCGGTCGGTGAACAGCGAGGCCCAGCAGCGGCTGACGTGCCGCAGCACCTCGGCCGTGCCCACCACGTTCAGGTAGGTGTCCTGCTGGCCCGCGAACGAGGCGGTCGGCAGGTCCTCCGCCGTCGCGCTGGACCGCACCGCGTACGCCGCGTCCGGACCGAGCCGGGACAGCGCGCCGGTGACCGCCGCCGCCACGTCGGCGGGCAGCGCGGTCCGCTCGACGGCGCGACGGACCTCGGCGGCGGCCGCCCGGATCGCCGCCGGGTCGTCCGCGTCCGCGCCGGCGAGCCGGTCCAGCGGGCCGGCCAGCGACGGCGCCCGCGCCACCAACCGGAAGGCGTCCGTCGTGACGCAGAAACCAGGAGGTACGCGCACCCCCTCGATCCGCGTCAGCGCCCCCAGATGCGCGCCCTTGCCGCCGACCGCGCCGATCCGCGTCTCGTCGACCTCGTGCAGTTCCCACACGTACCGTCCGGTCATGCCGTGCCCCCGTTTTCGCAGCTCAATCCGCATCGGCCGATGATTGTGCGGCATGACCGGGGCCTTGCGGCAAGACCCGGGGTGCGATATATGTTGATAGTGGCGAGGAGACCTGTCTCCTTGCCTTTCGTTTTGCGGTCGTCACGTCCCCCTGCCCTGGCCCGCCGCCGTCACGTGAGTCAGATCTCCCCGCCCCGGGTGGAGTGCCGGGGGGCGCCACGGGGCAAGAAGCGACCGCGGGCCGCGGTGCGACGCGGCCCGGACGAGCGGGATCGGGTGGGGTGGGGGAGACTCGTGCGATGAGCGGCGCTGACACCGACCCGCGTACGCGTGCCGACGTCTTCGCCGTCGACGGGGAGATCGGGCCGGACCTGGCGCGGGTCGACTGGTCGGCGCACCCCCTGGGCCCGCCGGACACCTGGCCGCAGAGCCTGCGGACCGCGGTGCGGATCCTGCTGTCCTCCCGGTTCCCGATGTGGATGGCCTGGGGTCCGCAGCTCACCTTCTTCTGCAACGCCGCCTACCGGCGGGACACGCTCGGCCGCAAGTACCCGTGGGCGCTGGGGCGTCCGGCGAACGAGGTGTGGGCGGAGATCTGGGACGACATCGGCCCCCGCGTCGACACCGTCCTGCGCACCGGCGAGGCGACCTGGGACGAGGGGCTGCTGCTGTTCCTGGAGCGGGCCGGCTACCGCGAGGAGACGTACCACACGTTCTCCTACAGCCCGTTGCGCGCCGACGACGGCAGCCTGGTCGGGATGCTCTGCGTGGTCAGCGAGGACACCGAGCGGGTCATCGGTGAGCGGCGGATGGCCACGCTGCGCGACCTCGGCTCGGACCCGAGCGTCATCCGCACCGAGCAGGAGACGCTCGCGTTCGTCAGCCGCCAGTTGGCGCGCAACCCGCAGGACCTGCCGTTCACCCTCACCTACCTGTACGACGACGACGGCGCCCGGCTGGTGGAGGCGACCGGGCTGGCGGCGGACCACCCGGCGGCCCCGGCCACGCTGTCCCCCGGCGATCCGGCCGCCCCGTGGCCGGCCGGCGCCCTGACCGAGGGCGATCCGGTGCGGGTCGCGCTCGACGGCCCCGCCTTCACGGACCTGCCGGCGGGTGTCTGGCCCGCCGCGCCGACCGAGGCGCTCCTGGTGCCGCTGCGGCAGCAGGGCGGGGCGCCGTACGGGTTCCTGGTCGCCGGGCTGAACCGCTACCGGGCGCTGGACGACGGGTACCGCGGCTTCGTCGAGCTGACCGCCGGGCACCTCGCCACCGGCATCGCCAGCGCCCGCAGCTACCAGGCGCAGCAGCGGCGGGCCGAGGAGCTCGCCGAGCTGGACCGCGCGAAGACCGCGTTCTTCTCCAACATCAGCCACGAGTTCCGCACCCCGCTCACCCTGATCATGGGCCCGCTGGACGAGCTGCGCGGCCGGTTGCAGGGTGCCGACGAGCGGGTCCGCGCCGAGCTGGACGTGATCCGCCGCAACGGGCTGCGCCTGGGCAAGCTGGTCAACAGCCTGCTCGACTTCTCCCGGATCGAGGCCGGGCGGATGCAGGCCCGCTACGAGCCGGTGGACCTGGCCGCCGTGACCGCCGACCTGGCGAGCGTCTTCCGGTCGGCGATCGAACGGGCCGGCCTGTCCTTCGAGGTGGACTGCCCGCCCCTGTCCGAGCCGGTGCACCTGGACCGCGGCATGTGGGAGAAGGTGGTGCTCAACCTGCTCAGCAACGCGCTGAAGTTCACCTTCGACGGCACGATCCGGGTGGAGCTGCGCGACGAGGGCGACTCGGCGGTGCTGCGGATCTCCGACACCGGCATCGGCGTCCCCGCCGACGAGATGCCGCGCCTGTTCGAGCGGTTCCACCGCATCGAGAACGCCCGCTCCCGTTCCGACGAGGGCAGCGGGATCGGCCTCGCTCTGGTCAAGGAGCTGGTCATGCTGCACGGCGGCGACATCGACGCGGACAGCGCGGTGGGCCGGGGCACCACCTTCACGATCCGGTTGCCGTTCGGCACCGCGCACCTGCCCGCCGACGCGCTCGCCCCGGCGGGCAGCGGCCGGACGCCGGCGTCGGCCGAGCCGTTCGTGCAGGAGGCGCTGCGCTGGCTGCCCGCCGACCCGGGCGACGCCGTCGGCGAGGACACCCCGGCCGACGGGCCGGTGCAGCCGCTGCCCGGCGGGGCGCCGGCCCGCGTCCTGGTGGCCGACGACAACGCCGACATGCGGGAGTACCTCACCCGGCTGCTGCGCTCGGCCGGGCACGAGGTGCAGGCGGTCGCCGACGGGCGGGCCGCGCTGGACGCCGCCCGCGCGCACACCCCCGACCTGGTGGTCAGCGACGTGATGATGCCCCGGCTCGACGGCCTGCAACTGGTGGCCGCGCTGCGCGCCGACCAGCGCACGGCCGGCACTCCGGTGCTGCTGCTGTCCGCCCGCGCCGGTCAGGAGGCCTCGATCGAAGGGCTGGAGGCCGGCGCCGACGACTACCTGGTCAAGCCGTTCCCGGCCGCCGAGCTGCTGGCCCGCGTACGCGCGAACGTGGAGCTGGCCCGGCTGCGCAACCACCACGCCCGCTGGCGTACCGCACTCGTCGACTCGTTGCAGGAGGCGTTCTTCGTCTGCGACGAGGACGGCGCGGTCGTCGAGATCAACGCGGCGTTCACCGGCATCCTCGGCTACGGCACCGAAGGGCTGCCCTACCCGGCGGTGCACCCCTGGTGGCCGGACCGGGAGGCCGAGCCCGAGGCGCACCGCCAGGTGGCGGCCGCGTTCTCGACGCTCGTGGGGCAGACCCGGGGCACGTACACCGTGCCGGTCACCCACAGCGACGGGCACCGGATCTGGATCTCGGCCGCGTTCAACCAGGTCGACGACCCGGACAGCGGCCGCCGGATGATCGTCGGCACGTTCCGCGACGTGACCGCCGAGCACTACGCCGTGCAGCGGGAGACCGCCCTGGCCGGGCTCAGCATGCGGCTGTCGCAGGCGGACGACCTCACCGACGCGCTGCTCGGGGTGCTGGACGAGCTGCGCAAGCTGTGGCGGGCCGCCGGCGTGCTCACCGCCGTCTTCGGCGACCTGCCCGCCCCCGAGGTGACCGCCACCGACCCGGCGGCACGCTGGGACACGTTGCCGCAGGAGCGCCGGCAGGCGTTGCTCGCGCTGCGGGACACCCCGCTGCTGACGCCGGTGGCGACGCGTACGCACGGCGCCGGGATCGCCGTCGAGCACCCGTACGGCACCATGGCGCTCTGGATCGACCTGGGCGAGAAGCGGCCCTTCACCGAACAGGACCAGACCCTGCTGGCGCTGCTGGCCGGCCACATCGGCCAGGGGCTGCACCGGGTGCACCAGATCGACCAGCAGCGGGAGACCGCGCTGGCCCTGCAACGGGCCATCCTCGGTCCGGCGCAGCTGCCCGCCGGCTTCGCGGTCCGGTACTCCCCCGCCGCGATGCCGCTCAAGGTCGGCGGCGACTGGTACGACACCGTCGAGCTGCCGGACGGGCGCATCGGCATCGTGGTCGGCGACTGCGTGGGCCACGGCCTCCAGGCCGCGACGGTGATGGGGCAGCTGCGCAGCGCCTGCCGCGCCCTGCTGTTGCAGGACCCGAGCCCGGCCCGCACGCTCGTGGCCCTGGACCGGTTCGCCGCGCTACTGCCCGGCGCCTCCTGCGCCACCGTCTTCTGCGGCGTGCTGGACCCGGCCACCGGCCTGATGCGCTACTCCAGCGCCGGCCACCCGCCGGCCATCGTGGTCCGCGCCGACGGCACTCCCGAGCTGCTGCAACACGGCCGGTCCCGGCCACTTGCCGTACGCCCGGGCCAGGAACGCCCGGAGGCGGAGGCGACGGTGCCCCCACGCGCCACCCTGATGCTCTACACCGACGGCCTGGTGGAACGCCGCCGCCAGCCGATCACGGCCGGCATCGCCCGCGCCACCGACGCCATCCAGCAGGGACACCACGCGCCGGTCGAGATCCTGGCGACCGAGATCATGGAACGGCTCACCCCGGACGGCGGCTACCACGACGACGTGGCGCTGCTGCTCTACCGCCACCCCGGGCCGCTGGAGCTGGAGTTCCCGGCCGAGTCGACCCGGCTGGCCGAGGTCCGCACAGTGCTGCGGGGATGGCTGGACCGCTGCGGGCTGGCCCCGGCCCACGCCTACAACATCCTGGTGGCGGCCGGGGAGGCGTGCGCCAACGCGATCGAGCACGGGCACCGCGACGATCCGGGCGGGCGGATCCGGCTGCGCGCCGCCGCCACGGCCGGCAACCTGCGCCTGAGCGTCACCGACAGCGGCCGGTGGCGAGACCGGAACCGGCCCCCCGACCCGCACCGCGGCCGGGGACTCGTGCTCATGCGCGCGCTGATGGACGACATCAGCGTCACCCGGGGGGCCACCGGCACCACAGTCGACATGCAGGCGAGGATCACGCCATGAGCACGTCTCTGACCCTGACGACGAGCGACAGTCCCGACGGCGCCCGCGTGCTGGCCGCCGTCGGCGAGATCGACATGAGCAACGCGTCCACCTTCGCCGACGCGCTGGCCGAAGCGGTACGCCCCGATGGTGAGCCTCTGGTCGTGGACCTCACCAAGGTGGAGTACCTGGACAGCGCCGGGCTGGCCGCGTTGTTCCCGCACGCCGACCGGATCACGCTGATCGCCGGCCCGCTGCTGGAGCCGCTGCTGACCATCTCCGGGCTGGCCGACCTCACCACGGTCCGCAGCGCCTGACGCCGTCGCGGCGTCAGGCGCCGTCGCGGACGATCACCAGCGGCGAGTGGGCGTGGTGCAGCACCGCGTGGCTGACCGAGCCGAGCAGCAGCCCGCCCAGGGCGCCACGGCCGTGCGCGCCGACCACCACCAGCTGGGCGTCCTTCGACTCCTCCACCAGCACCCGGGCCGGGGCGCCGCGGATCGACCGCTGCCGCACCGGCACGTCCGGGTAACGCTCGGCCCATCCGGCGATCGACTCGGCGACGACCCGCCGGGACTCCTCGGCGAAGGCCTCGGGGTCGTACACCAGCGGAAGGATGTCGCCGGGGCCGATCGGAGTGGGGTACAGCCAGGCGTGCACCACGATCAGCGACGCGCCCCGGCGGGCGGCCTCCTGGTACGCGAACCCGACCGCCGCGGTGGACAGCTCGGAGCCGTCCACACCGACCACGACCGGGCCGTCGGCGCGCGCCTCGCCGCGTGTCACCAGCACCGGGCAGTGCGCGCGGGCCGACACCTGGAGCGTGACCGAGCCGATCAGCAGGCCGGCGAACCCGCCCAGCCCGCGGTGACCGAGCACGATCAGCGCCGCCTCGCGGGACTCGGCGACCAGCACCGCCGCCGGCGCGCCGTCGACCACCACGCCGGTGACCGGCACCTCCGGGGCGACCTTGCCGACCTCGGCGACCGCCTCGGCGACAACCCGTTCGG
This sequence comes from Micromonospora sp. BL1, assembly GCF_003667485.1. NCBI lineage: Bacteria > Bacillati > Actinomycetota > Actinomycetes > Micromonosporales > Micromonosporaceae > Micromonospora > Micromonospora sp. BL1. The sequence continues at coordinate 7,999 of NZ_RCVK01000182.1, read as the reverse complement.
CCTGGTTGCGCAGGCCGGCGCCGGCGGGCGCACCCGGGGCCGGAGTGAGCGGCGCGCGGGTCAGCGGCCAGATGAACGCGTGCACCACCTGCAGCGGCCGGTTCCGGTCGGCGGCCTCGCGGGCGGCCACCCGGACCGCGTCCAGCGACGCGGCGGAGCCGTCCACGCCCACCACGACGGGCGCCTGCGAGTGGATCGTCATGACGTCCTCCTTCACTCGTCCTCAGCCTGCCCGTCCGGCGGCCGGCCCGGCAGGGTCGGCGGTCCCGGCGTGGGGGTCGTTGGTCCCGGCCCGCGGGGCGTTGCTCCCGCGGAAGCGGCGGGTCAGCCGCAGCACCAGCCCGGGCAGCACGCCGATCGCGGCGCAGGCGAGCAGGTCGAGCGCGCTGAGCGGGGACGTGCCGAGCAGCTCGCGCAGCGGCGGCAGCAGCACACCCGCCACCTGGAGCAAAGCGGAGATCGCGACCGCCACCGGCAGCGCGAGGTTGCGCTCGCGGGAGCCCGGGGTACGGATCGCGCGGACCGCCAGCGCCACGCCGAGCTGGGCCAGGCCCAGCACCACGAACACCACCGACTGCCACGGCCGGTCGGCCGCCGCGGCCCACACCCCGGCGCCCAGCGTCGCCGCGGCGATCAGCCCGCCGGTGACCAGCACGTCCCGGCCCAGGCCGCCGCCGAGCACCGACTCCTGCGGCGAGCGGGGCGGCCGGCGCAGCGTGCCCGGCTCGGCCGGCTCCGCGCCGAGCGCCACACCGGGTACGCCGTGGGTGAGCAGGTTGATCCAGAGGATCTGCGCCGGCAGCAGCGGCACCGGCAGGCCGAACAGCGGGCCGAGCAGCATCACCGCGATCTCGGCGACGCCACCGGCGAGGGCGTACCGCAGGAACCGGCGGATGTTGTCGTAGATCCGGCGGCCCTCGCCGATGGCGGTCGCCACGGTGGTCAGGTCGTCGTCGACGAGCACCAGGTCGGAGGCCTGCCGGGCCACCTCGGTGCCGCCGCCCATGGCCACGCCGATGTCCGCGCGGCGCAGCGCCGGGGCGTCGTTGACGCCGTCGCCGGTCATCGCCACCACGTGCCCCCGGGTCTGCAGGCCGGCGATGATGTCGAGCTTCTGTTCCGGCTGGGTCCGCGCGTACACCCGGGTCTCGGGGTGGGCGCGGCCGGGGTCGCCGTCGTCGCCGTTGGCCAGCGGGTCGCCGTCGCGCCAGAGCCCGAGCCGCCCGCCGATGGCGGCGGCGGTCGCCGGGTGGTCGCCGGTGATGAGGACCAGCCGGATGCCGGCCTCCTCGAAGCCCGCGGCGATGCCGGGTGCCGCCGCGCGCAGCGGGTCGCCGACCGCGACCAGGCCCAGCGGGCGCAGGCCGGCCGGCCGGGCCGGGTCCGGCGGGGTGTCGACCACCGCCGAGGCCACCGCCAGCACCCGCAGCCCTTCGGTGGCGAGCCGGTGCGCGGCGTCGGTCAGCTCGGCCAGTTCCCCGGCGTCGGCGTCCACCAGCGGCGCGGCCAGCAGGTTCTCCGGCGCGCCCTTGCAGACCACCAGGTAGCGCCCGTCGCAGCGGCGGTGCACCGTGGTCATCCGGCGCAGGTCCTGGTCGAACGGCGCCTCCGCCACGCGGGGCCAGGCGTCGCGGGTGGTGTCCGGGTCCAGCCCGCAGCGGGCGCCGAACGTGACCAGCGCCGCCTCCAGCGGGTCACCGATCGCGGTCCACTCCGGCCGCTCGTCGGTCGGCGGCGTCACCGTGGCGTCGTTGCAGAGCAGCCCGGCGCGGGCGAGGGCGCGCAGCTCGTCCGGGGCGCTCACCGGTTCGCCCCGGTGGTGCACCTCGCCGTCGGGCGCGTAGCCGGTGCCGGTGACGGCGTAGCGGTCGTCGCCGGGGACGACGGCGTACTGCACCGCCATCCGGCCCTCGGTGAGCGTGCCGGTCTTGTCGGAGGCGATCACGGTGACCGAGCCGAGGGTCTCCACGGCGTGCAGCCGGCGGGGGATGGCCCGGCTGCCGGCCATCCGGCGCGCGCCGAGGGCGAGCGCGAGCGTGACGACGGCGGGCAGCGACTCCGGCACGGCCGCCACCACGAGGCTGACGGCGGTGACCGCCATCTGCGTGACCGGCCGCCCGTCGAGCACGCCGATGGCGAAGACCAGCCCGGAGAGCACCACGGCGGTCAGGCCGAGCACCCGGCCGAGCGAGGACAGGCGCCGTTGCAGCGGGGTGGGCGCCGGCCGGGTCGCCGCGACCAGGGCGCTGATCCGGCCCAGCGCGCTCGCCGCGCCGGTGCGCACCACGGTCCCGGTGGCGCGGCCGGTGGTGACCACCGTGCCCGCGCTGACCTCCTCCCCCGCGACCCGGGCCACCGGCACCGACTCGCCGGTCAGCGCCGACTCGTCCAGGCTGAGGCGTACCGCGTCGGTGAGGTCCAGGTCGGCGGGCACCACGTCGCCGGCTTCCAGCCGGACCAGGTCGCCGCGGACCAGGTCGGCGGCGGGCAGCACGAGGTCACGGCCGTCGCGGACCACGCGCGCGGTCGGTGCGGCGAGCCGGTCCAGGGCGGCGACGGCCCGGTCGGCGCGTACCTCCTGCACCACGCCGATCGCCGTGTTGATCAGGACGACCAGCACGATCACGGCGGTGTCCGGGTAGTCGCGCAGCAGCGTGGTCACCACGGCGGCGGCCAGCAGGAGCGCCACCAGCGGGTCGGTGAGCTGGCGGAACACCCGGCCGGCCAACCCGCGCTTGCGCGGCGCGGCCACGGTGTTCGGCCCCTCGGCGCGCAGCCGGGCGGCCGCCTCGGCCGAGCCGAGCCCGGTCGCGGGAGCCGGAGAGATCTCGGTGGGCGTCGTCGCTGTAGCGGGCCCGCCGTTGATCACCACATCGTCCTCCATGTCGTCGCCGCCCACGCCGGGCAACCCCAGCATGCCGCGTGGGCGGGCCCGGGTCGCAGGGCCGAGGGCCTGTCGGACCCGGGACCAACGGCCCTCGCGTACGGGGCGGCGCGGCGCCCGGTTCGCCGGTACCGTCGGCGCGGTGAGCCGGACAGTCAGCGCCACCGGGCCGAAACCTCCGTCCCGTCACCGGGGGATCCGGTGGACGCTCGCGGTGCTCCTCGTCGCGTCGGCCGGATGCGGGAAGGGGATCGGGGAGGAGAGCGGCGACACGCTGGCGCGCGACGCCGCGGCCGTGGAGGCGAAGCAGCTCAACACGGAGCTGGGGCACCGCAACCGGGTACGCGACGCCGGGTCGATCGCGGCGGCCGAGATCGTCCGGGAGCCGCGGGACGCCGCGTCTGGCGGTGGTGCGACGGTCCGGCGGGAGGCGCTGGCCTGGTCCGGCCGCACCGCCGGGGACGAGCGGGCCACAGTCGACGTGCGGTTCGTGGTGACGGTGCCGGAGCAGCCGCCGGTGTCGATCGGCGGCGCGAGCAACACCGCGGGTGAGGCCGCCCGCTGCTACCGGTACGAGTTCGAGCTCTACCGCTACACGACGTACCACGAGATCGACTGTCCGAGCGGCCCCGCTCCCCCGCCGCCCACCGCCGCGCCGGTGCCGAGGGTGCCCGAGGACGGGCGGCAGCGGCTGACCGCCGTGCTGCGCACCGCCACCCCGGAAACGCTGGCGGGCGCCGTGCGGGCGGCCTTCCCGCAGGACTGGATCACCGTCGACACGACGGTGCACGAGGGCGCGCTCGTCGCCGCCGTCGGCGTACCGGCCGAACGGGACTGCCTGCTGCTCGTCCGCACGCCGGCCGGGAAGATCGAATCCCCCGGGTACGACCGGATCTGGCTGGAACCGGGCGAGACCGGCTGCCGGACGGGCCTGTACGTCGCGCCGCCGCGCTGACGCACCGGTTTGCCGCGCGGCCGCCGGGGCACCTGACGGTCATGACTGATCCGCAGCAGTTCCAGCGACAGCAGGAGGGCGCGCTCGAGCGCGGGCAGGTGTTCCAGGACGCCGAGGGGCGACGTACCCGGGATCCGGGTGCCGGGGCGGAGAACGCGGAGAGCGAGGCCGACCGCAACGCCGAGCACCTGGCGCGCGGCGAGGTGGGCCCGGGCGTCCCGGAGGACTGACGCCCGACGCAGGGGTGTCAATGTAGCGTTGACGGGTGAGCCTGGCCCGCCTGTCCGAGATCGTCGCGGCCCGGGCCCGGCTGGACGACCGCGAACTCGACCTGATCGACCGGGCCCGACACGACGGCGCCACCTGGGCCGAGATCGCGCGGGCGCTCGGCCTGGGCAGCCGGCAGGCCGCCGAGCAGCGCCGGCAACGCCTCGTGGCGGCCCGGCGGGGCCGCCTGGCCGCGCTCGACCCGGCCGCCTCCCCCGACGTGCCGGCGCTCCGAGCCGCAGTCGCCGACCTGCACCGCTGGATCGGGACGGACCGCTCCTGGGACGGCCGTTTCCCCCGCGCGGCGTTGACGCGCCGCACCTGCCTGCTCGCGCTCGACGCACCGGCAGGGCCGCTGTACGCGCTGGCCACGCACCTCGCCGGCGATCTGGCCGGGGCCGGGCGCCGGCTGCCCGCGCCGGTACGCGACGCCGCCCACCGCATCACGACAGTCTTGTCAACGGAACATTGACGCACGCGGAAGCTATTGCCGCACCCTGACTCAACTCCCGAGGATGAGTCCTCCAGGCTCAACTCTCGGGGGACCCATGCGCCGCAACGCGTTCCTGTTCGTGGCCGTCTCGCTGCTGTCCGGCCTCGGCGGCAGCGCCATGGCCCTGGTCTCCGGCATCTGGATCCTCGATCTCACCGGCTCCACCGGGCTCGCCGCGCTGGCCGGTCTCTGCGTCTACGCGCCGACGCTGGCCGGACCGTGGCTCGGCGGCCTGCTCGACCGGGTGCCCCGGCGCCGGCTGGTGATCGGCGTCGACCTCGCGCTCGCCGCCGCGTTGCTGAGCCTGCTGGCGGTACGAGGGCCCGGCCAGGCGTGGCTGATCTACGCCGTCTCGCTCGCCTACGGCGTCGGGTACGTGCTCGTCGACGCCGGCGAGACCGCGTTGCTGCCCGCCGCGCTCCCCCCGGCCCGGCTGGCCGACGTCAACGGCTGGCGGTCGAGCGCGCAGGAGGGCATGAAGCTGGTGGCGCCGCTGGCCGGGGCGGGCCTGTACGCGTGGCGGGGCGGGCACGTCGTCGCGGTGCTCGCCGCCGCCGTACCGGTGCTCGCGGCCGCCCTGTACGGCGCCTTGCGCCTGACCCGGACCGTCCCCGCTCCCCCGGCCGCGCGCCCGGCGGGAGTGCGGGACGGACTCGCCGCGCTCCTGGCCCGGCGGGGGGTACGCGTACCCGTGACGCTCGCGGCGGTGTCCATCGCGATGTCCGGCTTCACCACCGCGGCGCTGTACGACGTGGTGGTGACGGACCTGGCGCTGCCCTCGACGTTCCTCGGTGTGCTCGCCAGCGCGCAGGGCGCCGGGTCGCTGCTCGCCGGGCTCGTGGTCGGCCGGCTCGCCCGTCGCCACGGCGAGATCGCGGTCGGCGTCGCGGGTGCGGTCCTGTTCGCCGCCGGCTGTCTGGGGCGCTGCCTGACGTGGTGGCCGGGCACCGTGGCCGCCTCGGTGGTGGCCGGTGTGGGTCTGCCGTGGACGCTCGTCGCGGCGGTCACCGCCGTGCAGACGTGCACGCCACCGGCGATGCTCGGGCGGGTCGCCGGGACCGCGAACACGGCGATGTTCGGTCCGATCACGCTCGCCATCCCGCTCGGGTCGGCGGCGGTAGCCGTCGGCGGGCGGCCCCCACTGGTGGTCGCCGCCGTGGTGTGCCTGGCCGCCGCGCTGACGGCGGCCCGGGGCGGAGGCCGCGAAGGCGTCATCACCGCGTCGGAGGCCGAGGCCCGGGTCCGGACCTGACCGGATGCGGCCCGTCCCCAGGGGTGAGGGGGACGGGCCGCACGATCGTCAGCGCCAGGTGTCGCTGACGGCCCGGGTGCCGCCGGCCGGCGTGGTGAGCGTCCGGTTCGCGCCGGACTCCCAGATCACCGTGCCGTCCGGGTTCTTCTTGACGTACTTGTACTCGACGGCGGTGTTCGCGGGCAGGTCGACGGTGGCCCGCCAGACCGGGTAGGCGGCGGACGAGAGCGCGACGGCGGCGGCCGGGTTCCAGCCACCGAGCGCCGGTATGTTGCCGACGACGAACACGTTCTGCCCGTAGACGGTGGTCGCGGTGACGGAGAACGTGGTGGCGACAGTCGTACTGACGGTGTCGCCGCGGAACGTCTCGGTCACCGTGTACGTGCCGGTCGCGGGAGTGGTGAACGTCCGGTTCGCGCCGGACTCCCAGGTGACGGCACCGGCGGCGGTCAGCTTGACGAACTTGAACTCCAGGCCGGTGGACCGGGGCAGGTTGACGGTGGCCCGGTAGGTGCCGCCGCCCTGCGCGGCGAGCTTGACGCCGTTCGCGGGCGTCCACGAGCCCAGCTCGGGGATGCTGCCGACGACGTAGACGTCCTGCCCGGCGGCCAGGTTCGCGGCGACGGTGAACGTGGTGGCGATCCGGTCACCCGGGCTGACCGTGGGGGACGCGGTCGGCGAGGCCGTCGGCGACGTGGTCGGCGAGGCGGTCGGGGACGGGCTCGCGCCCGGCCGGGCGTTCACGTGGATCGCGACCGCGTCGTTGGCCGGGACGGTCACTGTGGCCCGGCCGCCGGACACGGTCACCGTGGAGCCGGTGCAGCCGCTGCCGGTGGCGACGCCGGAGATGACGTCGCAGTACCGGCCGTCGGCGAGCCCGGTGACGAAGGTGGCGGTGGTGGCGGAGCCGGAGTCGTTGATGCCGATCCATGCCCGGTCGCCCCGGTGGAAGCCGATCACGTTGCTGTTCACCGTGGTGAAGTCCGAGACGGTCCTCACCGGCCGGGCGGCGTTGGCCCAGCCGACCATGCCCTTGACGCCCGTGGTCCGGCTCAGGCAGTTCCAGGCGGCGCCGCAGACCGTGTCGGTGACCCGTCCGGTGCCGTCGTGCGGCGGGGACTGGTTGCGGTTGGACCAGGTGAAGCTGTCGTAGACCGACGGTTTGCCGTGCGGGTACGCCAGCGCGAAGTAGTTGGCCAGCACGTAGTCGGTGCCGTTCTTGTACGACAGCACCACGCCGTCGCGCTCCAGGTCGTGGTTGGTGACCATGGAGAAGACGTTGGCACCGGGCGCGTCGAGGTTCCAGTTCGGCACGTTCGCCAGCGCCGAGATCGAGCCCTGGAACGCCGAGCGGATGCCCTTGGCGTACGCGAAGTCGAGCACGTCGCCGTTGCCGATGTACGCGCGGGCCTGCAACGCCGGGTTGCTCGCCCCGTCGAAGATCTCCTGCGCGACGTAGGGCCGCCGGCCCTCGGCAACGGTGTCGTTCAGCTTGCCGAGGACGGCCGCGAAGTCGTCCTTGCGGATGTGCTTGACCGCGTCGACCCGGAAGCCGTCGACGCCGAGCCCGATCAGATCGTTGAGGTACGCCGCGATCTTGTTCCGGACCGCTTCCTTCTCGGTGTAGAGGTCCGACAGCGACAGCAGCTCGCAGCTGGTCACCTGGGACTCGTTGTTCCAGTCGCTGATCGTGCCACCGGTCGGGCAGTTGTCGCCGGGGCGGTGGAAGTCGCCGTTGCCGTACGGCACGGCCGGGTAGCTGTAGCCGGAGAACTCGGTGCCGGCGTAGCCGCGCGTACCGGCCGGGTTGTTGGTGCCGGCCATGTGGTTGACCACCGCGTCGACGTAGACGCGCACCCCGGCGTCGTGGCACGCGGTGACCATGGCGGCGAACTGCTGGCGGTTGCCGAACCGGCTGTCCAGCTTGTAGGAGACCGGTTGGTACACCTCGTACCAGGGGTACGCACCGTCGGCGCTGGCAGGCAGTTTCACCGACTCCTGCGGCGGCGCCACCTGCACCGCGCCGTAGCCGGCCGGTCCGAGGTGGTCGGTGCAGGCGGCGGCCACCGAGGTCCAGTTCCATTCCCAGAGGTTGGCGGTCACCTCGCTGTCGTTGAGCGCGACGGCGGCGGTGGCGGGGGCGGCCAC